>CAXNKH010000148.1:0-4980 GCA_964202765.1 Burkholderiales bacterium
TTGCTGTACTTGCTCAGAAGCGGCACCAACTGACCGTAGACCTTGGGGCTGCCGGCCATGCATTCTCTTTGGTCCAGAAAGTTGGCTTCGCCGGTGTAGTTGCCCACCAGTCCGCCGGCTTCGGTCACCAGCAGCGAGCCTGCGGCAACGTCCCAGGGCGACAGGCCATTCTCGAAAAATCCATCACAAAAACCGGCCGCCACATAAGCCAGGTCCAGCGCGGCCGCACCGGGGCGGCGCAGACCAGCGCAACGTGGCATCACGTCGGCCAGAATCTGGAGGTAATGGTTCAGGTTGTCGCCCGGACGGAACGGGAAACCGGTGGAGATCAGGCAGTCTGAGAGACGGATCCGCTTGGAGACGCGCAGCCTGCGGTCGTTCATGAAAGCGCCACGCCCTTTGGTGGCGGTAAACAAATCGTTGCGGCTGGGGTCGTAAACGACGGCCTGCTCGATCTTGCCCTTGACCGACAGCGCAATGCTGACGCAGTAGAAAGGGAAGCCGTGAATGAAGTTGGTTGTGCCGTCCAGCGGATCGATGATCCAGACAAAATCCGAGTCCTTGGCACCGTGTTCGCGACCCGACTCTTCGGCCAGAATGCCGTGGCCGGGGTAGGCCGTCAGCAGGGTCTCGATGATGGTTTTTTCACTGGCCTGATCGACTTCGGTGACGAAGTCATTGACCTGCTTTTGTGAGATGCGGACGGACTCGACATCGAGCGCTGCGCGGTTGATGATGGATCCAGCAGCGCGTGCGGCCTTGATGGCCACGTTGATCATGGGGTGCAGGTTGGGTGACATAGCTTAGTTTTAATTGATTGCGGAACAGATCTTTAGCTCTGTCCCCAACTGATGAAGAGCGGGGCGTTTTGCCCGACGATGCGGGCGGTGACAATAGCCCAATTTTACTCGCCACCGCAAAGACCCCATGGCCTTGCCCCAGCAGACCCGCTTTATTCTGATCAACACCAGTCACGCCGGCAATGTCGGCGCGGCGGCCCGGGCCATGAAAGTCATGGGCTTTGATGAGCTGGTCCTGGTCGCACCGCGCTGGGCCAATGTGTTGCGGCGCGAGGAAACCATCCAGCGCGCCAGCGGTGCGCTCGATGTGCTGGCCAAGGCCAGAATCGTCGACACGCTGGACGAAGCGCTGCAAGGCATGACGTATTTGTGTGCCACGGCCATGACCGGGCGCGATTTTGGTCCACCGACCCGCACGCCACGCGAGCACTTCGATCACCTGGCCCAGACCTCGTCCCGCCAGCCAGAGACCGATGCGGCCAGCGGCATGGCTTTTCTTTTTGGTTCCGAGCGCTTTGGCATGAGCAACGAAGATGTGTACCGCTGTCACGTGGCTTTGCGCATCCCCACCAACCCGAGCTTTGGCTCGCTCAATCTGGGGGCCGCGCTTCAGGTGATCGCTTATGAGTGGCGGCTGGCGCTGGGCGGGTTTGCGGAGACCAGCACGGCGGGTGCAGCGCTTGAGGCGCCCGCATCCCCGTCACTGGCCGATGGTCAGCAAATTTCCGGCATGTTGTCGCACTGGGAACAGGCCCTGAGCGCGATTGGTTTTCTCGACCCCGCAGCGCCGAAAAAACTGATGCCGCGCCTGAACCAGTTGTTCAACCGCGCCAGTCTGAGTCCGGAAGAAATTCACATCCTGCGAGGAGTCGCCAAGTCCATGCTGGACGCAAGCCGCAGCGACAAAGGATAGACTTGCACACCATGTTCACACGCCTGCGCTCCGACATCCAATGCATTCTTGACCGCGACCCGGCTGCGCGCAGCCGCTGGGAGGTGTTGACCTGCTACCCCGGCCTGCACGCGCTGCTGCTGCACCGGCGCGCCCACTGGTGCTGGAACCACGGTTTTAAATGGCTAGGGCGTTTTATTTCGCATTGCTCAAGGTTTTTAACCGGGATTGAAATTCATCCCGGTGCGGTGATCGGCGAGCGGGTGTTTTTTGACCATGCCATGGGCGTGGTGGTGGGCGAAACCGCTGAAATTGGCGACGGCTGCACCATTTACCAGGGCGTCACGCTGGGCGGCACCTCGCTCTACAAAGGGGCTAAACGCCATCCGACACTGGGTCGCGATGTGGTGCTGGGTGCTGGGGCCAAGGTGTTGGGCGGTTTTCTGGTCGGCGATGGGGCCCGGGTTGGCTCCAACGCCGTGGTGACCAAGCCGGTGCCCGCGGGCGCTACGGCTGTGGGCAATCCGGCCCGCATCATGGAAGCCCACAGCGACGCCCGGCGCGAAGAAGTCGCTTCCAAAATGGGCTTCTCGGCCTATGGCGTGACCCAGAGCGACGACCCCCTGAGTCAGGCCATGCGCGGCCTGATCGACAACGCAGCGTCCCAAGAACACCAGATTGCCCTGCTCTGGCAGGCGCTGGAGAAACTCTCGAACAACCGCTTGGCCACCGATTTGGTGCCGACCGATGCCGCTGTCAGCGAAAATTTCGAAGCCGCCAAATTCAACCAGTTCCTGGACAAGTAAACCAGCCCTAGAAAATCAGCACTAGACACGTTTAAAAAACGGCGACACTAGCGCTTTTAAAAAATCAGACGGAGTTTATTGATGAGTGAGTACACCTCCCCGACCGAACGGGTCCAGACTTGGCTTGATGCCAGTACCCTGCACATCCGCTTTAACAACCCGACGCGTCATAACGCGCTGTCGGTCGACATGTGGGAAGCTGTGCCGGCGCTTTTGGCGCAAGCTGAAGGCGACGACCGGGTGCGTCTGGTGGTGTTCTCGGGGGCCGGTGAAAAATCCTTTGTCTCTGGCGCCGACATCTCGCAATTCGAAGACATGCGGGCGGCACGCGAAGCGGTCACCCGCTACGAGCTGATGGCCGAGAACGCTTTGATGGGCATTTACCGCTGCAGCAAGCCGACTTTGTCGTGCATTCGCGGCTATTGCATAGGTGGCGGTGTCAACGTGGCGATCAGTTGCGACATTCGCATTGCTGCCAGTGATTCGGTGTTCTCGATCCCGGCGGCGCGCTTGGGTCTGGGCTACCGCTATTCGGCCATGAAAAACCTGGTTGATCTGATCGGACCGGGTGCTGCCAAAGACCTGTTTTTCACCGCACGACGGATCGATGGGAAAGAGGCCAAAGAGCTGGGCCTGATTTCGCGGGTCTGTGCCCCCGAGGATTTGTCAGCCCTGTTGAAGGAATACACCGACGCCATGGCCGTCAACGCACCGTTGACCATTCGTGCTGCCAAGACCATCATGGGCGAGATTCTTAAACCTTCGCCCGAGCTCGACCTGGCACTGTGCAATCAGCTGATCCGCGGCTGTTTTGACAGCGCTGACTACGCCGAAGGCCGTCAAGCCTTCATGGAAAAACGCAAACCTGTGTTCACCGGCAAGTAAACCAACAACCTTGCGGGACAGGCCTTTTGCGCTGTCTCCAACTGATAAGGAGAATCATATGAAGTCTTACTGGATGCACCTGAAAGAGGACCACAGCACGCTGGAATTGCGCGAGGTGGCCCAACCCGAACCGGGCCCGCATCAGGTGCTGGTGCGCCTGCACGCCGCCAGTTTGAACCGAGGCGAGTTCATTCTCGGCCACGGTCTGCACGGCAAGCCCGGAACCACCAAGGCGATTGGCATGGAAGGCGCGGGCGAAGTGGTCAAGCTTGGCTCGGCTGTGACCCAGCGCCAGCTGGGTGACCGGGTGATGGGGCGCTGCCCTGGTGCGTTCAGTGAATACGCGCTGATGGACGCGGTCGAGGCCATGGTCGTGCCAAAGCACCTGTCGTGGTCCGAGGCGGCCAGCGTTCCGCTGACTTTTTTGGTGGTCTACGACATGCTGGTGCTGCAAGGTCGCTTGAAGGCCGATGAATGGCTGCTCATCAATGGCGTGTCCTCTGGCGTTGGCGTGGCAACTTTGCAGCTGGCCAAAGCCATGGGTGCCAAGGTGATTGGCACGTCCGGCTCGGCTGACAAGCTGGCACGGCTGCAAAGCCAGGGCCTGGACCTCGGTCTGTGCACCCGCAATCCCGATTTTTATGACGCTGTCATGCAGGCCACAGCCGGCAAGGGCGTGAACCTGGTGGTCAACACCGTGGGCGGCTCGGTCTTCGCCGAAGACGTGCGCTGTATGGCATTTGAAGGGCGGCTGGCCACCGTGGGTTATGTTGATGGCGTGCTCAATGCCGACATCGACATTGAAGCACTGCACGCCAAGCGCCTGTGCCTGTTTGGCGTCTCCAACAAGCTGCGCACCGCGCAGCAGCGGGCCGCGTCGTTGCCGGGTTTCCTGGCCGACGTGATGCCGGCAATAGCCGATGGTCGGATCGGGCCCCTGGTCGATCATGTTTACCCGTTTGAACAACTGGCAGCGGCCAAGACCCAAATGGAAACCAACCAGCATGTGGGGAAAATCGTGCTGGCCATGCCCGACGCGCAGTAGCAAGCTTCAAGTCAGCCACCTGCTTAAAGGAAGATCATGAAACTCATGTTGTTTGCGTGTCTGTCCCTGCTGCTACCCCAGCTGGCGCAGTCCCAATCCCAGGCCCAGACCTATCCGGTCCGGCCGATCAAGCTGGTCGTGGGTTTCGCCCCGGGCGGTGCGGCCGATTACGTCTCGCGTGCCATGAGCGATATTCTGGGCCGCAATCTGGGCCAGCCCATCGTGATTGACAACCGCGCTGGCGCAGGCTCCAGCATTGCCGCCGAAATGGTGGCCAAGGCAGCGCCCGACGGCTACACCGTTTTGATCGCCAGCCCCAGCAGCATATCGGTCAACCCCTCGCTCAACCCCAAGCTCAACTACAGCCCTAGCGACTTTGCGCCGATTACCCAGATCAGCAGCTCGCCCTTGGTGATTGCGACCAACCCGAACTCGGGCATCAGCTCGGTGCAGGACTTGATCGCCCGCGCCAAAAAAGCCCCTGGCACGCTCAACTACGCCACGGCGGGCAACGGTTCGGCGCCGCACCTGGGTGGCGCATTGTTTTTGCAA
>CAXNKH010000149.1:0-4930 GCA_964202765.1 Burkholderiales bacterium
CGAAAAATCTGCCTCAAAAAAAGGCCCCGACTTTCGGCGGGGCCTTGAAGGGATCCTTGAACACTGAGTTACGAAAGGACCCGAGGAGACAAACGGTAGAAACTTTCGTTTCAATGATTTGAACTTTATCAGGGTTTTCCCTAATTTGCCAGGGATGCAAAGAAAAATATTAAATTCACAGAATCCATGAGTTCCATGCCAGCAGCCAGACCCCAACCCGAAGCGCGTGGCGCCTATAAAGTGTTTCGAGCCATCTCCACCCGTTGGATGGACAACGACGTTTATGGTCATGTGAATAATGTGGTTTATTACAGTTGGTTCGATACAGCGGTCAATGCCTATTTGATCGAACAGGGTGTGCTGGACTTGACGCAGGGTCAAACCATCGGTTTGGTGACCGAGACCCAGTGCAACTATTTCTCCTCTTTCAGTTTTCCTCAGACTGTAGAAGCCGGCATCCGGGTCGCCCATTGGGGCAAATCGAGCGTGCGCTACGAGGTCGGCTTGTTTGCCCAAGAAGCCGAGCTGGCTTCAGCCCAAGGTCATTTTGTTCATGTCTATGTGGACCGGCAATCGCGGCGCCCTTTGGCGTTGCCGCCCGAGTTCAAAGCTGCTCTGGAGTCACTGCGATGAGTCATTCACAAGTGGACGCTGCCATTTCTTCGCGCATGTCCACGCGGGCTTTTACTCAGCAGCCAGTTTCTCGCCAAACCTTGACCGAAATTTTGCAGCTGGCCAGCTGCGCGCCTTCGGGCTCCAATGCCCAACCCTGGAGGGTCTATGTGTTGCAAGGTGAGAGCCGGGTTGCGCTGTCGGACAAAGTGTGTCGCGTCCATGATGCGATCCGCGCCAACCCGGAGTTGGCTGCAGAGTACCGCGACGAATATGGCTATTACCCCAGCCAGTGGGTCAGCCCTTTTCAGGAGCGCCGGCGTGAAAATGGCTGGGGTCTGTACGGACTGCTGGGCATAGGAAAGGCTGACAAGGAAAAGATGCATGACCAGCACCAACGCAACTTCATCTTCTTTGATGCTCCAGTGGGCTTGATGTTTACTCTGGACCGGGTGATGGGGCGTGGATCCTTGGTTGACTATGGCATGTTTCTTCAGAATCTGATGGTGGCGGCGCGCGGGCGCGGACTGCACACTTGCGCCCAAGCGGCCTGGAACGGGTTTGCCAAAATCATCCTCCCGCATATCGGTGCTGGAGAGAACGAGATGCTGGTCTGTGGCATGGCGCTGGGGTACGCTGACGACTCTGAGGTCGTCAATACATTCCGCACACCGCGGGTTTTGACTAGCGAATTCACGCATTGGTTAGAGTGAATTAGCCAGGGCAGTCGAAGGCTTGGCCCCTGCGGCATAATTCGCTGCGACTTGCCCCCATCCTTTATTCACTCAGAAGGTTTTATCCATGCTGACTCTGTTAATTGTTGTCTTTGTCCTGACCTACGCGGCCATTGCTTTCGAGCATCCCCTGAAGATCAATAAATCTGCTTCAGCGTTGCTGGGTGCGGGCCTGCTTTGGACTATCTATGCCATGGCCACAAGTGATGCCAGCAAGGTCAGCGCTGAGCTGGGTGTGTCGCTCATGGGCACCGCCCAGATCGTCTTTTTCCTGCTGGGTGCGATGACCATTGTCGAGGTGGTCGATGCACACAATGGTTTCGAGGTGATCACTGCACGCATCAAGACGAAGCAGCTCTCCCGCCTGATGTGGATGGTCGGTTTCGTGACATTTTTCTTGAGCGCCATTTTGGACAACCTGACCACCGCCATTGTCATGGTCTCGCTCATGAAAAAGCTGCTCGAAAAGCGAGAGGACCGGTTGTTTTTTGCTGGCATCATTGTCATTGCCGCCAATGCGGGTGGGGCCTGGACGCCGATTGGCGATGTCACCACCACCATGCTGTGGATCGGTGGTCAAATCACGACGCTAGAAATCATGAAGGGCTTGTTCATCCCGTCTGTGGCCAACCTGGTGGTGCCACTGACTGTGGTCAGCTTCATGCTCGGAACGAGGCCGGTGATTTCACCGAAAGCACAAGTCGAAGTCGCTTCGCAGACCACGGCCTTCGAGCGAAATCTGATGTTCTTTCTGGGTCTGGGCATTTTGGTGGCGGTTCCGCTGTTCAAGACAGTGACCCAACTGCCGCCTTTCATGGGCATTTTGTTGGGTCTGGGCATTCTCTGGTTGACAGGCGACCTGGTTCACCGCAACAAGGAAGACGATCTCAACAAAGAACAGTTGACGCTGGCGCGGGCACTCACGCGCATTGACATGAGCGCAGTTGTCTTTTTTATTGGTATCTTGTTGTCAGTGGCAGTGCTCGAACACAGTCACATCCTGTCATCGATTGCACAGTGGCTCGACCAGAATGTGGGGCGTCAAGACCTCATCGTCATGCTGATTGGATTGGTCAGCGCCGTGGTCGATAACGTCCCGCTGGTTGCGGCTTCCATGGGCATGTACAGCCTGGAGCAGTATCCGACCGACAGTTTTCTGTGGGAATTTCTGGCTTACTGTGCCGGTACCGGTGGCTCTATCCTCATCATTGGCTCGGCTGCGGGTGTGGCGGCCATGGGACTGGAGAAAATTGATTTCCTCTGGTATGTGCGAAAGATCAGCGCACTGGCGCTCATTGGCTATCTGGCCGGCGCCTTCCTCTACATCGTCCAGTACCGACTGCTCCATTAATGTGGCTGCTGCAGCCCACAGCTGGCAACATTTTCCCTGACAAAAAGATGGTTTCTATGACGAATTTGGCAGCCATTAATTCTCAAAATCGCGAGTGAACGACTTGGAACTCTGGCTGATCCTGGCGCTGTCGATCCTTAATGTGCTGGCCCTGGCTTGGCTGCTGTTGCGTCGCCCATCGAACCCGGTCTCGGCTGATCTGGTGCAGGCGATGCGTCAATCGAGTGAGAAGCTGGGGCGTGAATTGCGCCAGGAAATGAGCGACTCAGCACGCCATGGCCGGCTTGAATTGGCGCAAAATCTGGCGATTTTCCAGCAAACCCTGGTTCAGCAGAGTGCCGAGGCGACCCGCACCCAAAATACGCAGATCGATGCCTTCGGCCAGCAACTGGCGTTGTTGCAAAAAACATTGTCCGATACGCTGACCCTGCAGCTCTCAGGCTTGAGCGAGTCCAACGCCAGACGCTTGGCCGAAGTCAGAGCCACGCTTGAGATTCAACTCGCCCAGTTGCAGCAGACCAATGCCAGCAAACTCGACGAGATGCGCGCCACGGTGGACGAGAAGCTGCAAGCCACTTTGCAAACCCGTCTGGGTGAAAGTTTCAAGCAAGTGGCCGAACGTCTTGAGCAGGTGCACAAGGGTCTGGGCGAGATGCAAACCTTGGCGGCAGGCGTGGGGGACCTCAAGCATTTGTTGAGCAACGTAAAAACCCGAGGTATTTTTGGCGAGGCACAACTCGGGGCTTTGCTCGAACAGGTGCTGGTGCCTGACCAGTATGGGGTCCAGGTGGCAACCCGTCCGGGGAGCAAGAACGTGGTGGACTATGCCATCAAACTTCCTGGCAAATCGGATAACGGCGAGCCGCTGTGGTTGCCGATTGATGCCAAATTCCCGAACGAAGATTACGAGCGTCTGCTCGATGCCCAGCAGCGTGCCGACGCCGTGGCTGCCGATGCCGCTGGCAAAGCCATGGAAGCACGAATTCGGTTGGAAGCCAAGTCCATTGTGGAGAAGTATGTGGAGCCACCTTACACCACCGACTTTGCCATTCTGTTCTTGCCAACGGAGGGTTTGTATGCCGAGGTGCTGCGTCGCCCCGGCCTGATGGAGTCTTTGCAAAGAGAGTACCGGATTACGCTGGCCGGCCCAACCACGTTGCTGGCCATGCTCAGCGCATTGCAAATGGGCTTTCGCACGCTGGCACTGGAACAACGCTCCAGCGAAGTCTGGCAGGTTTTGGGTGCGGTCAAGACCGAGTTTGGCAAGTTCGGTGACGTGCTGGCCAGGGTCAAATCTCAAACCGAAACGGTACTCAACACCTTGAACAGTGCCGAGACTCGAAGCCGAGCCATGGGGCGGGCGTTGCGCAAGGTCGAAGGCTTGCCGGAGTCTCAGGTGCCAGGCTTGATTCCGTTGGACAAGGACGCCGACGAGGTTTGACTCGCTTGGTTTTACAGCTTGTAAAAACCTCGAATCACATCCCAGGCGGCCTGGGGTTCATCCACGTAGTGCAACAGTTCCAGATCCGCAGGCGAAATCACGCCTTCCTCGACCAGCATGTCGGTGTTGATCAGGCGTTTCCAGTAGGCAATGCCAAAAAGAATAATCGGAACCGGTCTGGATTTATGGGTTTGCACCAGGGTGATCACCTCAAACAGCTCGTCAAGCGTTCCGAAGCCACCCGGAAAAGCCACCAGCGCTTTGGCCCGCATCATGAAGTGCATTTTCCTGAGCGCAAAATAATGGAACTTGAAACTCAGGGTGGGCGTGATGTAGGGGTTGGGGGTTTGTTCTAGCGGCAAGACAATATTGAGCCCTACATTCAAAGCACCCATTTCATGGGCGCCGCGATTGGCGGCCTCCATGATGCCGGGACCACCGCCAGTGGCGATGAATAACCGGTCCTCGGGCCGTAAGTGCGCGCTGCTTGCAGCCACCAGCCGGGCAAACAGACGGGCCTGCTCGTAGTAATGGGCGTTCTTCACTTGGCGCTGGGCCACAATCAGGGCGTTGTCATCGTTGACTTGCTGGGCTTGTTGTAGTTCGGTTTGCGCATCTTGGGGTGATACAAAGCGGGCACTGCCAAAAACCACCACCGTGCTCTCAACCCCTTGTGCGCTCTGGCCCAGATCGGGTTTGAGCATCTCGAGCTGAAAACGGATGCCACGGGTTTCCCGTCGCAGTAAAAATTCCGGATCGGCGAAGGCCAAGCGGTAGGCGTCGGCCTTCAAA
>CAXNKH010000150.1:0-4928 GCA_964202765.1 Burkholderiales bacterium
GGCGCAACTGATCCCGCATCTTGACGCGGCACAAGTTGAGCACGGCGTCTTGCATGGCCACGGCGACCTTTTGACCCTTGCCGGTCTGTTGGCGACCGATGTAGGCCGTCAGGATGCCGATGGCCAGGTGCATGCCGGTATTGCTGTCGCCTAAAGCGGCGGCAGAAATCATGGGCGCGGATTGCTCACCTTTCCACCAGCCGGTGGTCGAGGCAGAGCCGCCGGCGCATTGGGCCACGTTTTCATAGACCTTCAAGTCTTCGTATTCGTGACCGTCAGAGAAGCCCTTGACCGATGCCAGGATCAATTTCGGGTTGAGTTCCTGGATGCGTTCCCAGGTAAAGCCCATACGGTCCAGCGCGCCGGGTCCAAAGTTCTCGACCAGCACATCGCTGGTTTGGATCAGTTTTTCCAGTACAGCTTTGCCCTCGGGCTTTTTGGTGTCCAGGGTCAGGCCGCGCTTGTTGCTGTTGAGCATGGTGAAGTACAGCGCATCGACATCGGGGATGTCGCGCAGTTGGCTGCGCGTGACGTCGCCGGAACCGGGGCGCTCGACCTTGATCACATCAGCGCCGAACCAGGCCAGCATCTGGGTGCAGGCGGGGCCGGCTTGCACGTGGGTGAAGTCGATGATCTTGATCCCTTTAAGGGGTTGGTTTGACATTTTTATCTCTCCTGTTGAATGAATAAATTCGAAACTTGCTTAGTTTTTCTTGGCCGCGCTGGTCGGGTTCAAGCTGGTGATGCGGCCGCTCTCGGTGCCTGCGGTCTCATCAATCACGGCGTTGATCAGGGTCGGCTTGCCGGAGCGTAAGGCTTCGTCAATACCGGCTTGCAACTCGGCCGGGGTGGTAGCGTGGACGCCAACGCCGCCGAAGGCCTGCATCATCATGTCATAGCGGGCGTTCTTGACGAACACGGTGGGGGCCACATCGGGGCCGCCGGTGGGGTTCACATCAATGCCGCGGTAGATGCCGTTGTTGTTGAAGACCACGATGCAGACCGGTAGGTTGTAGCGGCAAATCGTTTCGACTTCCATGCCGCTGAAACCAAAGGCGCTGTCGCCTTCGATCGCGATGACCTGGTTACCAGTGACCACGGCAGCGGCGACCGAGAAGCCCATGCCGATGCCCATGATGCCCCAGGTGCCCACGTCCAGGCGCTTGCGCGGCAGGGCCATGTCCACAATGCTTCGGGCGAAGTCCAGTGTGTTGGCGCCTTCGTTGACCACAATGGCTTGCGGGTTGGCCTTGACCACGTTGCGGATCACGTTGAGCGCGCTTTGGAAGTTCATCACCGGCGGGTTCTTGGCCAGGGTCTCGGCCATCTTGGCGATATTTTTGTCGCGTTTGTCGTAAATGACGCTGGTCCACTCAGCCGGTGGCTGAGCCCAGTTGCCGCCCATGCCGGCCAGTAGCGCCGAGACGCAAGAACCTATATCACCGATTAGCGGTGCGGCGATCCCCACGTTGCTGTCGATTTCGGTCGGTGCAATATCAATCTGGATGAACTGACGCGTAGCGGCTTTGTCATCACCCCAGGTCTTGCCCTTGCCGTGAGACAGCAGCCAGTTCAGGCGCGCACCGATCAAGACCACCACATCAGCCTCGGCCAGTACATAAGAGCGGGCGGCAGAAGCCGACTGGCCATGGGTGTCGGGCAGCAGGCCCTTGGCCATGGACATGGGCAGGTAGGGGATACCTGATTTTTCAACCAGAGCGCGAATGTCGGCATCGGCCTGAGCGTAGGCAGCGCCTTTACCGAGCAGAATCAAGGGACGCTTGGCGCCTTTGAGCAGGTCCAGCGCGCGCTGCACGGAGTCAGGCGCGGGGAGTTGGCGCGGGGCTGCGTCCACCACCTTGATCAAGGACTGCTTTCCTGCCTCAGCCGTCATGGTCTGCGAGAACAACTTGGCCGGCAGGTCCAGGTAAACACCACCAGGACGACCCGACACGGCAGAGCGGATGGCGCGTGCAATACCGACACCGATGTCTTGTGCGTGAAGCACGCGGAAGGCTGCTTTGCACAGGGGCTTGGCAATGGCCAATTGGTCCATTTCTTCGTAATCACCCTGCTGCAAATCGACGATCTCGCGCTCGCTCGAGCCGCTGATCAGAATCATGGGGAAGCAGTTGGTGGTCGCATTGGTCAGCGCGGTCAGGCCGTTTAGGAAACCGGGGGCCGAGACGGTGAGGGCGATGCCAGGCTTTTTCGTCAGAAAACCGGCGGCAGCAGCGGCGTTGCCGGCGTGCTGCTCGTGACGGAAGGAGATAACCCGCATGCCTTCGGCTTGCATTTTGCGTGTGAGGTCGGTGATTGGGATGCCGGGAACCCCGAAAATGGTGTCAATCCCGTTGAGTTTGAGCGCGTCGATGACCAGATGGAAACCATCGGTCATCTCTGGAGTTTGCGTGTCGTTTGTCATGATGAGCAGCCTAGGTTGATTTAAAGTTGAGTCACGTGCGATCACGGATCGGGCGTTCTTGGCGCGTGCCTCCAGAGTCCTGGTGACGCAGAGTGGTTATCATAGGCTTTGAGCGGGTTACTGCCCTTGACCGCGGTCAATTTTCCCTGCAATTTTGTCTTTTCTCATTTTTTGTTTCATCCCTGCCCATGACAACGGTTGAAAACCACCAAGAAAAAAACATCATTCGGGTTCAGCTCAAGCAAAATATTTTGCTCAAGGGGCTGAGTGCTGCGCAAAGCACCGAACTAGAAGCCCATTTGGCGCTGGTCGATTGCCATAAAGGCGACTCTCTGCTGGACCAGGGCGTTCACGAAATGGAGCAGTACTTCATTCTCGACGGCATTCTCAAGCGGGTCGTGAGCAATCAGCAGGCCAAGGAGATGATTCTGCGATTTGCCAATGAGCGTGACATGGAAACCAGTTACGCTGCTTGGTGCCTGAAACACCCTACGCCCTATAGCATTGTTTGTGTGACCAAAGCCAGAGTCGCCAAACTCCCTCTGATCAAGTGGATCGAATTCATTGGGCGTCACCCCGAAGTCAAGAAAGTGTTTGAACATGAAGTGATGCGCTCCATGAGCGACATCATGGCCCACACTATCACGCTGCACTTGCTCGACGCCCCGGGTCGGGTCCATCGTTTCCTTCGCAAACAACCCGAGCTGTTCGATCGAATTCCAAAAAAAGAGCTGGCGGCCTATCTCAATTTATCGGCCGAAACCCTGAGTCGACTCAAGCAGCAGGGTAAAATTTAAAAAGGCCCGCTCAGGGCCTTTTCAGATATTGACGGGCAGGATTCTTAATCAACCCCTCGAACGTTTTCAAACTCGTCTTTTTTCGGTGGACGGATCTTGGCCAGGACTTTCGAAAACACGGGCCAGAACAACAAGAGCAAGGCCAGGGTGGTGATGCTGCCAACTAAGGCATTGGAGTACATGACGGACAGGTCGCCTTGCGAGATCAGCATGGCCTGGCGGAAGGAATCTTCTGCCTTGTCGCCCAGGACCAGGGCCAACACCAACGGCGCCAAGGGATAGTCCAGTTTCTTGAACAAGTAGCCGAGCAAGCCGAACAACATCATGAACCAGATGTCGAGCATCGCGTTGTGAACGGTGTAAGCACCAATGGCGCAAATCACAATGATGATGGGCGCAATGATAGAAAAGGGAATGCGCAGGATCGAGGCAAACAGCGGAACGGTGGTCAGTACCACGATCAGACCAACCAGGTTGCCCAAATACATGCTGGCAATCAAGCCCCAAACAAAGTCTTTTTGCTCGACAAACAGCAGGGGTCCCGGCTGCAGGCCCCAGATCAGCAAGCCACCGAGCAACACCGCTGCGGTGGGGGAGCCAGGAATACCCAGCGCCAACATCGGCAGCAGAGCACTGGTGCCGGCGGCGTGGGCGGCTGTTTCAGGCGCAATCACACCCTCGAGTTGACCGGTTCCAAATTTGCTGCCTTGCGGCGACATTTTCTTGGCCAAACCATAGCTCATGAAAGACGCTGGCGTGGCACCGCCCGGGGTGATACCCATCCAGATCCCCACCAGCGAACTGCGCAGTGAGGTGACCCAGTACTGGGGCAATTTTTTCCAGGTTTCAAGAACGACTTTGGGATCGATCTTGGCGCTCTTGCCAGAGAAGGCCAGGCCTTCTTCCATTGACAGCAGGATTTCGCCAATACCGAACAAGCCGATCACGGCGATCAGGAAGTCAAAACCGCGCATCAATTCATGGAAACCAAAAGTCAGGCGCAACTGTCCGGTCACCGTGTCCATCCCGACCGAAGCCAGGGCAAAACCCATGGTCATGGAGGCCAGGATTTTAAAAGGTGAGCCTTTGCCCATGCCGACAAAACTGCAGAAGGTCAGCAGGTAGACCGCGAAGAACTCGGGCGGTCCAAATTTAAGTGCAAATTTCGCAACCAGGGGCGCCAGGAAAGTGATCATCACCACGGCAACGAAAGCGCCAATGAACGAGGAGGTGAAGGCCGTTGTCAGCGCTTCACCGGCGCGACCTTGCTGTGCCATCGGGTAGCCGTCAAAGGTGGTTGCCACCGACCAAGGCTCACCCGGGATATTGAACAGAATCGAGGTGATGGCCCCGCCGAATAGCGCGCCCCAGTAAATGCACGACAGCATGATGATGGCTGAGGTGGGTGACATGGTGAAGGTCAGGGGCAGCAAAATCGCAACGCCGTTAGCGCCACCCAGGCCGGGCAGCACGCCGATCAAGACGCCCAGGATGATGCCGACAAACATCAGCAACAAGTTCATCGGCGTCAGAATGACGGCGAAGCCGTGAAACAGTAAACCTAATTCTTCCATTTTTTATCCAATTTCTAATCAGTTGAGGACAGAGCTGGAGGTCTGTCCCGCAAAGTCTCAAAAAAGTTGAGGACAGGGCTGAAAGCCTATCCCACAAATTTATTGGTTTAAAGACCGAGTGCGCTCAGTAAA
>CAXNKH010000151.1:0-4928 GCA_964202765.1 Burkholderiales bacterium
GGACGAAGTCGGCAAAAGGGGCAATCAGGGCGCTTTGCAACCATTGCTTGATATTTTTGGCTGGTGGCAATTTGATTCGGGCGGGTTCCGGCGCGAGCAGCACGGTCAGAACGCCCAGCAACATGGAAGCGGCCATCACCAGGTAAGCACTTTGCCAGGCCGCTACTTGGTAAGTCCCTAGGGCCGCAGCAATCTCGGCACGGGCAGCCAACCACAGCACCCCCGCACCGGCCCAGATCATGGCCAGTCGGTAACCGGTCTGGTAGGCGGCAGCCAGTGCTGCTTGGCGTTCGCTGCCGGCCGACTCGATGCGGTAAGCGTCTAAAGCGACGTCCTGCGTGGCCGAGCCGAATGCCACAGCCAGCGCACACCAGATGACCGGTTGGAGGGCCAGCTGCGGGTCATTGAAAGCCATCCCGACCAAACCGGCCATGATCGCCAGTTGGGCCAGCAGCAGCCAGCTGCGCCGACGTCCGAGCAGCCGGGTCAATAGGGGGATGGGCATTCGATCGACCAGGGGTGCCCAGACCCACTTGAAAGCGTAAGCCAGTCCGACCCAACTCAAATAACCAATGGTGCTGCGGTCGATGCCAGCTTCACGCAGCCAGAAACTCAGTGTGCCCAGCACCAGCAGCAAGGGCAAGCCGGCCGAAAAGCCCAGCAGCAGCATGCGCAGTGTGGGGGGTTCAAGGTAAACCTTGAGCGTGGCAGCCCACGAGGGCTTATTTTCCCGGCTGCTGATGTCACTTTGAAGCATGCGGAATAATACAAGTTAGCCAGCCTTGAGCGACAAGCTGTGATTTGGTCAGAAATTTGCGCCGACCCCTACGGAAGAATTGAACATGACGACGATACCAACCGAATCTTTGAAGCCTTGGGCTTGGCTGCTGGGTGCTTTGCTGATGGCCGCGCCGGTGGCCATGGCGCGCGAGGGGGTAGAGGTTGGGAAAAACTCTGCTTTCAGTAAATTGGTGCCGGCCGAGCAGGTCGAGCAATCGGCGCAGCAACAGTATCTGCAATTGCTGGAGCAAGCGCACAGCAAGCGCGCCCTGGGACCGAAAGACCATCCCCAGGTACTGCGACTGCGAGCGATCGCGCAAAAAATCATTCCCTTTGCACTGGAGTGGAATCCGCGCGCCCGTGACTGGAAATGGGAGGTCAATCTGATTGGCTCGAGCCAGATCAACGCTTTTTGCATGCCCGGCGGAAAAATCGTTTTCTACACCGGAATTCTGGAGAAATTAGAGCTCAGCGACGACGAAGTAGCGACGGTCATGGGGCATGAAATAGCCCACGCCTTGCGTGAGCACGCCCGAGAGCGCATGGGCAAGTCAGCCGTGACGCAGGGCGCGGCACGAATCGGTGGCGCCATCGCTGCCAGTGTGTTCGGCATCGACCCGCGCCTGACCGACGGCCTGGCCCGGGGTGGTGCCAACTTGTTGACATTGGAGTTTGGGCGGGAAGATGAATCCGAGGCCGACCTGGTGGGCATGGAGCTGGCAGCCCGGGCCGGCTACGACCCGAGAGCAGGTATCACGCTGTGGCAAAAAATGGGAGCAGCCAGCAAAGGCGCGCCACCCCAGTGGCTGTCAACCCACCCCTCCAGCAGCACCCGAATTGCTGACATCGAAAAAAATCTGCATAAAGTGCTGCCACTGTACGAGAGAGCTCGGCGCGCCAGTCCGGACTGAGTTCAGGAAGGGCTTAAGGAATCGGTGTGATCAAGGCGCCGGTTTGGAGAAAACTTTTCAGGTTGGCCACCGTCAAGTCGCCCATGGCCTGGCGGGTCTCGTGGGTGGCGCTCGAGATGTGCGGCAGTAATACCACGTTGTCCAGCGCCAGAAAGGCCTCGGGTACCACCGGTTCTTTCTCGTAAACGTCGAGTGCGGCGCCGGCGATTCGGTGCTGAGCCAGGGCTGTGATCAGAGCCTGCTCGTCAATTACGCTGCCGCGCGAAATATTGATCAGATAACCCTGGGGACCCAGCGCATCGAGCACCTCGGCTGAAACCAAGTGGTTGGTTTGCGCGCCGCCGGCCGTGGCCACCACCAAGAAGTCGGCCCAGCGCGCCAGTGCGATGGCGCTGGCCTCAAATGCGTAGGGCGCATCAGGTACTGGACTGCGGTTGTGGTAACGCACCTCCATGTCAAAACCCAGACCGCGCTTGGCAATGGTGCGACCAATGCGGCCCAAGCCGAGCACGCCCAGGCGTTTGCCGCTGACCCGGGTGGACAAACGAAATTGGCCTTTTAGCCAGTCGCCACGGCGCAGAAAGCGGTCGGACTCGGTCATGCCGCGCGCCACGTCGATCAAGCCACCCCAGGCCAGATCGGCTACGCAGTCATTGAGCACGTCCGGGGTGTAGCCAATCGGAATGCCGCGCTGTTTGGCGGTCTCGACGGCAATGGTTTCGCAGCCAACGCCGAAGCTGGAAATAACTTTGAGATTGGGCAGAGACTGGATCAATTGGGCGTCGGCGCCAAAACGGGCCGAGGTGACCAGGCCGACGAACTCATGGCCGTGCGCAGCCAGGTAAGCGGTTGGGTCGGCCTCTTGCCACAGCGGATGCACATCAAAATCCTGGGCCAGGGTGGTTTCAATTGAAGGCAACAAGCGGCCATTTTGGAGAATTCGAAAAGACATGATGGGCAATTTGTTAAAGATTTCTTTCTTGGCGCCAGATGGCGAAAGCGGCTTTGGTGTCGGCATTGGGCGGGTAGGTGCCACGCAAAATAGCGCCGGCTTGAATTTTCTCCAGCAGGAACATTTCCATCACCTCCTGCTCGGCAGCATCGCGTGCCACTTCGTCGACCAGATGCTGTGGGATGACCGCCACGCCTTCCTCGTCACCGACGATGATGTCGCCCGGATAGACCGCCACGCCACCACAGCCGATCGGCACATTGAGGTCGATCGCATGGTGTTGAATCAGATTCAAGGGCGCGCTGCCACCGGCGCAGTAAACCGGAAAATCCATTTCTGAAATCGGGCCGCTGTCGCGTACCGGGCCGTCTGACACCAGGCCGGCGGCACCGCGCACCTTGAGGCGCGTGGTGAGGATCTGACCGCCCGAAGCCACGCGCGTTTCGCCCCGGCAATCGAGCACCAGCACATGGCCTGGCGGCACCGATTCAATCGCTTTGCGCTGCGGATGATCGGGGTTGTCGAAGGCGCTGAGCTGATCGAGGTCTTCGCGCGCCGGAATACTGCGCATGGTGAAGGCCGGGCCGACCAGGTTGCCATCCGAGGGATCGGTCAAGCGGGCAACGCCCTGGATGTAGACGTTGCGAAAGCCGCGCTTGAACAGTTGGGTGCACAAGGTGGCGACGCTGATGTGCTTGAGTCGGGTCAGTGTTTCTGGATTCATGGTGGTCGTGGTGGTCATGCTGGGCTGGGATAAAGCTCAATGAATTTCAGGTTCGCCGGCATCGGCGGCCAGCACCTTGTCAGGCTCTAGAAAATCGAAATCGCAACCCTGGTCGGCTTGCTGGATGTGCTTGAGGTAAAGCACGCCATAACCGCGGGTGAATTTGGGTGGGGGTGCTTGCCAGGCGGCACGGCGTAGGGCGAATTCTTCTTCGCTGATCAACAGGTCAAGCTTGCGGGTCTCAATGTCAAGGCTGATCAGGTCACCGTCGCGTACCAGCGCCAGCGGCCCGCCCACATGCGACTCGGGCGTGACATGCAACACGCAAGCGCCGTAGCTGGTGCCGCTCATGCGGGCGTCGGAGATCCGCAGCATGTCGCGCACCCCTTGCTTGAGCAGTTTCTGCGGAATCGGTAGCTGGCCCCATTCGGGCATGCCCGGCGCCCCTTGGGGGCCGGCACTTTGCAAAACGATCACGCTGTCGGGGTCAACATCAAGCGCGGGATCGTCGATCCGCGCGTTCAGGTCGTTGTAGTTCTTGAACACCACGGCCCGGCCCTGGTGTTTGTAAAAGCGCGGCTCCATCGCCGCTGGCTTGATCACGGCGCCGTCGGGCGCCAGGTTGCCGCGCAACACCGCCAGTCCATCCTTGGCCACCAGCGGGTTGCTTAAGGGCCGGATCACATCGTCGTTGTAGACCTTGGCATCAGCAATGTTTTGCGCCAGGGTTTGGCCGTTGCATTGCAGGGTGCTGCCGTCGATCAGGTCCCCGAGTTGGGTCAGCAAACCGCGCAGACCGCCAGCGTAATAAAAATCTTCCATCAAGAACGCGCCAGAGGGTCGCAAATTGGCCAGCACCGGCGTCTTGCGAGCCAGCGCATCAAAGCGGTCGATGTTGAGCGGGATGCTGGCGCGTTTGGCCATCGCCACCAGATGCACGATCGAATTGGTCGATCCGCCTAGGCCCAGTACCGTGGTCACAGCATTGTCAAAAGAGGCTGCGCTCAAGAAATCCAGGGGCTTGCGGTCGAGCCACACCATTTCGACAATTTCCTTGCCGGTGAGCGTGGCCATTTGTGCATGGCGCGAATCGGGTGCAGGAATCGAGGCTGCGCCGGGCAAGGTAAAGCCCAGCACTTCGACCACGCTGGTCATGGTGCTGGCGGTTCCCATGGTCATGCAGTGGCCCGGTGAGCGCGCAATGCCGTCCTCGACTTCTTGCCAGTCGTCTTCGTTGATATTGCCGGCCCGCAACTCGGCCCAGTACTTCCAGGTGTCGGAGCCGCTGCCCAGGAACTTGCCCTTGTAATCGCCGCGCAACATTGGGCCCGCCGGGACAAAAATGGTGGGCAGGTTCATGGCCAAAGCACCCATCACCAACGCTGGCGTGGTTTTGTCGCAGCCACCCATCAGAACGCAGCCGTCAGCCGGATAGGAGCGCAGCAACTCCTCGGTCTCCATCGCCAGCAGATTGCGGTACAGCATGGTGGTGGGTTTTTGCATCGGCTCGGACAGCGAGATCGCAGGCATCTCAACCGGACAACCACCGGCCTGCCAGATG
>CAXNKH010000152.1:0-4911 GCA_964202765.1 Burkholderiales bacterium
TTGCGGGACAGACCTTTAGCTCTGTCCCCAACTGATTGAGAACATCTTGCCTACCACTGTTGCCTGGTCTGAAAATCTCCGTGCGCTGGCTGATCGTCACGGCGATTTGCCCGCGGTCTTCGATGGCCTGAGCCAGCGCTTGAGCTACCTTCAACTCAGCGCGCGTGCCCACGGCCTGGCGGCGCATTTGATCCAAAGCGGTGTCAGGCCCGGTCAACCCGTTGCGAGTTTGCTGCCCAACGGGATTGATGCGGTCTGGGTTGCTTACGGCATTCGCTTGACGGGTGCCACCGAGGTACCGCTGAGCTGGAGCTACACCGCTGAAGAAATCGCCTGGAGCGCCAAGGTGGCAAAATTCAACAGGGTGCTGACCTTAACCGACAAGGCCAGTGGCTTAGAGAACCGAGGCCTGCAAGCCCTGCTGATCAACACAATCGAACTGCAAGACGATGGCTTGATCCTGCCGGCGATTGCGTCTGAGCTTCCCGGGAGAATTCTGTTTACCTCGGGCACCACAGGAAAACCCAAGGGCGTGATTTACAGCCACGGCAGGCGTTGGGTCGGCGAGCAATTGCAAAAATCCACTTTGCCCTTCGTGCCGCATCCCGGCGCACGCATCGTGGTGATGACGCCGTTTGTTCACGGGGCCTCTTTGTTGACCTTTGCCTGGTGTGACTTTGGCGCTGAGGTTGTGCTGCTCGATGGGGTGGATATTTCCCGCCTGCAGCCCTTGTTGCAAGCGGGCCAATTGAATGCTATTTTTGCGCCCCCCACCGTTTTGGCCAAAATCACCACAGCATTTGAGGGCATGACTTTTTCTGGGGTTCAATGCATTTTTACCGGCACCCAGGCCCTGACAGCTGCGCTCTACGCAAAAGCCTCGACCATGTTCGGGCCGGTGGTCCGGGTGACCTACGGCAAATCGGAGTGCATCAACCCGATCACGATTTCAACACCCGAGCAGACCGAGGCATTTTTCAAGGAAGAAGAAAGTCAGCTGGGTGCCGGTGTCGGTTGGCCGGCTCCGGGTGTCGAAATAAGGATTGCAGCGCCGGTGCAAAACGCGGTGGACGATGAGCGGTGGGATGGCGAAATATCGCTTCGTGCCAGTCAGATGTCAGACGGGTTGCTCGATGAAAATGGCTTCATCGCCCATGGCCCCGGGGGCTGGCATGCCACGGGTGACCTGGGCTATTTTGATCAGCAGGGGCGCTTGATCTTGTCGGGGCGGATTGCCGATGTGATCAAGACCGGTGGTTACCGCGTCAACCCCGATGAAATCGAAGCCGTGCTGTCGGGCAACGCACATTGCGGACACATTTGCGTCACTTCGGTGGCCTCTGATTACTGGGGTGAAGTGATTGTTGCGGTGGCTGAGCGTGCGACTGAAGGCTGGATTGATGCGGCGCAACAACTGCTGGTCTCCATGTCACGCCACAAGCGGCCCCGGATTTACCTGGCTGTTCCTGAGCTGCCACGCAATCCCCAGGGCAAACTCAGCCGCAAACGGGTCAGTCAAATGATTTTGAAAACCCATCAGTTGATCGACGGGCCTTATCCTGAGTTGTGTTCCGAGTTGCGCCCCGAGTTGCGACCGGTGGATCACGAGTCGCCACTCAGTCAGCCGCCTTGATGTTGGCGCGCTTGGCCGCTTCGGCCCATTTCACAAGCTCGGCGCTGACAAAGTCCCCCCACTCCTTGGGGCCGCGTGGGTCGATCACCATGCCGCGGTCCAAAATGCGCTCGCGCATCAAGGGCTCGTCCAGCGCGCGGCGTATATCGGCACCAATTTTTTCCACCAGCTCGTTGGGTGTCCCTTTGGGCAATACCAGACCGGCCCAGCCGACGCCTTCAAAACCGGGGTAACCCAGTTCCGAGACGGTGGGCAGATCGGGTAATTGCGGAACCCGTTGCAAGGTAAAGCTGGCCAGCGCTTTGATTTTTCCTGACTTGATGTGCGGCAAGGTCGCAGCCAGACTATCGACCAAGAGCAGGATTTGTCCGCCCAGCAAGTCGGTGACTGCTGCTGCGCTTCCCTTGTAGTTGATACCCACCAGGTCAACTCCGACCCTGAACTTGAACAACTCGCCGCCGAGATGCTGGGTGTTGTTGACGCCGCCGTAACCGATGTTGAATTTGCCCGGCTCTTTCTTCGCTGCCTCGACCAATTCTTTCAGGCTGTTGAAAGGCAAAGAGGGACTGGCCACCAGGACCATTGGGATGATGGCGGTGCCATTGAGCAACACAAAATCTCGACGGGTGTCGTAAGGCAGTTTCGAGTACACGGCAGGGTTGACAGCCAGTGTTCCGCTGGTGCCCAGCAGGATGGTGTAGCCATCGGGCGCAGCGTCGCGCCCGGCCATCATGCCGGGAACACCAGAGCGGTTCTCAACATAGACCTGCTGGCCCCAGATTTTTGCCAGGCTTTCCGCCATCAAGCGCGCAACGATGTCGGTGGCTTGGCCGGCCGGGAATGGAACGATCAACCGGACCGGTTTGTTTGGGAAATTGCCCTGCGCCTGCGCAGAAAGCGCCGGGGACAAAAGCAGCAGAAGAGTGAGCCAGAAGGACTTTCGTAACATGACATCTCCTAGTAAAAAACCTTATCGCCATTGATCGACAACAGCGGAAATGCGCTCAAGGCATGAGCCGACTCGACGGCCGGCGCCGCGTGCAAATAGCTGGGGTTGAGTTCGTCCCAGTCATTGACGCCGAGCAGCCCCAGGCAAATCCTCACCTCCTGCTCCAGAATTTCAAGCATGCGTACCAGGCCGTCTTGGCCGTCAGCGGCCAGACCCAGGCATTGCATGCGGCCCAGTCCGACCAGGTCTGCGCCGGCAGCAAGGGCCTTGACGATGTCGGTGCCCCGATTGAAGCCGCCATCGACCATGACGGGGACGCGGCCAGCGACGGCGGCAACAATTTCGGGCAGCACATCCATGCTGCCGCGGCCATGATCGAGTTGCCGTCCGCCGTGGTTGGAAACATAGATCATGTCAACCCTGTGTTCTAGCGCCAGCAACGTGTCTTCCGCGGTGGCGATGCCTTTGAGTATCAGTGGAATGGCATATTTTGATTTGATTCGTTCAATGTCACGCCAATCAAAAGCCGCTTGATACTCACGACCCGGGACCACACTGCGACGGATATTGCGTTTGGCCATGTCGCGCTCGCGCCGACTGTACAGGGCGGTATCGACGGTCAGGCAAAAAGCAGAATAACCCGAAGCGATGGCGCGTTCAACCTTGTCGTCAACCCATTGGGCGTCGCCATGGACATAGAGCTGAAAAATACGCAAGGCATCAGGTGCTTGTTCTGCCACAGCCTGTAGGCCGGGCTCGCAGACTGAGCTCAACATATGGGCCACGCCAAACTTGGCCGCAGCCTGTGCTGAATCGAGACCGGCTTGCGGAGCGAAAAACTCCAGGCTACCGACCGGCGCTAGCACCAGCGGTAGCCGCAGCTTGCGCCCTAAAAATTGGGTGGACGGGTCTATCCGGCTCACATCGCGCAGAATTCTGGGACGAAAAGCGATCGAATCCAGGGCCAAGCGATTGCGTTTGACGCCGGTCTCGGTTTCGGTGCCGCCGACAATGTAATCCCAATTGTCTTGGCTTAGTTTCTGGCGGGCTTTTTTGACCAGTTCGTGCAGTGTCAGAAAGGGTGAGGTGAAGGCGGGTGCAGTGGGGGCAAGGGACATGAAGCTGTGAGGTGGTGACTAAGAGTGGGCCCAATGTAGGGAGGATACAAGCCCTTGTCAACCGGGTTTTCCACTGAGCAGACCCTCATTATCGACCGTTTCGAAACTCATAACACCGAGGAGCGTGGTTCTGTTTGAAACCCGCTGGCGTTCAAATGTAAAAGCCTGGATTCGGGTCTTGGCTCGCTGAGGCGATCGGTGTGGACAGCCGCGGAGCTGTGTGCCGCGCCGAGCTGACCCAGTGCAAACCCTCGCCTGCAAGCCTTTGGATCAACTCAGCTCAGGACAGGGTCAAGCTGGACAGGAGATCGTTTCCCATTATTTTGGGAAACACCAATAGAATCAGATTTTTAATCCTCACCCATCTTCAACACCATGACACCAGAAATTGTTCAGCAGCTTGCGCCCAATGGAACGCTCAAGGCGGCCATCAATCTCAGCAATTTCTTGTTGGTCACGGGGAAAACGGCTTCGGGCGATCCCCAGGGCGTTGCGCCCGACATGGCACGCGCCATTGCCGATCGCCTGGGCGTCCATCTCCAACTGGTTCCTTATCAGACACCGGGTGAATTGTCCGATGCCGCAGACAGCGGGGTTTGGGATATTGGCCTGATCGGCGCCGAGCCCGAACGCGCCAAGAAAATCACGTTTAGCGCGGCCTACGCGGAGATCGAAGCGACCTACCTGGTGCCCTCGGGGTCGACGCTGGAGCATGTGTCGCAGGTCGATCGCCCTGGAATCAGAATTGCCGTGGCGGTACGCACTGCGTATGACCTGTGGCTGGTGCGTCATATCAAGCACGCTGAGCTGGTGCACGCAGAAGGTTTTGAAGCAACTTTCGAGATGTTCGTCAATGACAAACTCGACGCCCTGGCTTGCCTCAAGTCGAAACTGTTGAGCGATGCACAAAGAATTCCGGGCTCACGCATTCTTCAAGGTCAGTTCACCGCAGTCCAGCAGGCCGTGGGCACGGCCAAGGGGAATGTGGCGGGTGCAAAATTCTTGCAGGACTTTGTCGAAGAAGCCAAAGCCTCAGGCTTGGTCGCCAGTCTGATCCAGAAGCATCAGGTGCGCGGACTGTCGGTGGCTGGGCCTTTTTCCGGTTGACCAACTGACACTGGGGGTCTGCTTTTTAATGCGGCCCTTCGTTTTCTGGATGGAGCGCGCTGCGTCCCAGAGCGGCCTTTTCGCTGGCGCTGGCAAACTTGCTG
>CAXNKH010000153.1:0-4902 GCA_964202765.1 Burkholderiales bacterium
GCGTTCGAGCTGTTTGGTCAGTTACTCGATGCAGTTAAAAACGAAGTCACCAAGACCCTGATGACGGTCAAAGTTCAATCTGGGGAGCAATTGGAGCAGGCTGCCGATGCTATGGAGAATCGGGCCGAAAACATCTCCAATGTGAGCTACAGCTCACCAACGGAAACCGGAGAAGTGCAAACCACGGCTGACTATTCCCCGCTTTTTGGCGCAGCACCTGCCACAGCCATGCCACGGGTGGGGCGCAATCAGGCGTGTCCTTGTGGCAGCGGGAAAAAATACAAGCACTGCCACGGAAAGTTGGCCTGAGAGTCTGACCATGGCCGTTAATTTGTCTGCACCCAATCCGAATCAGCTTTTTCCTATCCGTGGTGTGCGCATTGGCGTGACTGAAGCGGGTATTCGCAAGGCCAATCGCAAAGACCTGACCGTGGTCCTGCTCGATGCCGGCGCCTCGGTGGCAGGCGTATTTACCCAAAATCGTTTCTGCGCCGCACCGGTACAGATCTGTCGCGAACATCTGGCTGCTGGAAGGGGCGTGCGGGCCATTTTGATCAACACCGGCAATGCAAATGCCGGGACCGGAGATGACGGTCTGGTGCGGGCCCGTAGCAGCTGCGTTGCGCTGGCCCGTCAGCTCAACCTGGCGCCCGAGGAGGTGCTGCCCTTTTCCACCGGGGTCATCATGGAGCCATTGCCCCATGACAGGATTGAAGCTGGATTGCCGGCGGCCCTGGCTGATGCCCGGGAAGACAACTGGTTGCGCGCTGCTGAGGGCATCATGACCACCGATACCGTGGCCAAGGCGTTTGGCGCTCAGATCATGCTGGGGGGAACCCTGATCAGCATCACCGGTATCAGCAAGGGCGCGGGCATGATCCGACCCAATATGGCGACCATGTTGGGCTTCCTGGCGACCGATGCCTGTGTCAGCCAGGCCTTAATTCAGCAGCTGGCCTACGAACTGGCGGAAGGCTCATTCAACCGTGTCACGGTCGATGGCGACACCTCAACCAACGACTCGTTCGTTCTGATCGCCAGCAACAAAGCAAGCCATGCACCGATTAACTCACTGGCCAGCGACTATGGCCAGGCGCTCAAAGCAGCCCTGCTCGGCGTGGCCAAGCAACTGGCACAAGCCATCGTGCGCGATGGCGAAGGCGCGACCAAGCTGATCACGGTTCAAGTCAATGGCGGTAAAACAGCAGCTGAATGCCGCCTAGTGGCTTATGCCATCGCCCATTCGCCCTTGGTGAAAACAGCTTTTTATGCCAGTGATCCCAATTTGGGCCGGATTCTGGCGGCGGTGGGTTACGCGGGCATTGACGACCTGGATCAGATGGGAATTGATTTGTTCCTGGATGATGTGCACGTTGCCATCAAGGGCGGGCGAAACCCCAGCTACCGTGAAGAAGATGGCCAGCGCGTGATGAAACAAAGTGAGATGACGGTTCGGGTCGATCTGGGCCGAGGCGCGGCCAGCGAGACCGTTTGGACCTGCGACCTGAGTCATGATTACGTGTCGATTAATGCGGATTACCGTTCCTGAGACTCGTTGCCGAGTCGTTCACTGCCTCTATTGGAAATTTTGAATGAATGAGAAATTTGAAAATTTGATTGCGCGCGCTGAGCAACTGATGGCCCACATTGAGGCCATATTGCCGCAGCCTCTGGCCCAGCCCGATTGGCAGGCTTCGATCGCGTTTCGCTACCGCAAACGCAGCTCGGGTCACGGTCAGTTGGTTCCAGTGCGGCATGTGGGCGTCATCAGTTTGAATGACCTCAAAGAAATTGACGCTCAGAAAGAAAAAATCCAACAAAACACGCTGCAGCTGGTCGAGGGAAAAGCGGCCAACAATGTGCTCCTGACCGGTGCCCGGGGCACTGGAAAATCGTCCCTTATCAAGGCCTGTTTGCACGAATACGCCAGCCGGGGTTTGCGACTGATCGAGGTTGACAAGGCGGAATTAACAGACTTGCCCGATATCGTTGAGTTGGTGTCTGACCGGCCAGAAAAATTTATTATTTATTGTGACGACCTGAGCTTTGAAGATGGCGAGTCTGGCTACAAGGCCTTGAAGTCGATACTGGACGGCTCAGTTGCAGCCACCACGGCCAATGTGTTGATTTACGCTACCAGCAACCGTCGCCATTTATTGCCCGAGTACATGAAGGAAAACCTCAGCTACACCCATAGCGAAGATGGTGAGGTCCATCCGGGCGAGGTGATCGAAGAGAAAATCTCTCTCTCAGAGCGCTTTGGTTTGTGGGTCAGCTTCTACCCCTTTACCCAGGACGAATACCTGATTATCGTTGCGCAATGGCTCGGCGCCATGGGGGTGACGCCCGAGGCAGTCGCCGCAGCCCGGGCCGAGGCCTTGGTCTGGGCGCTGGAGCGGGGCTCGCGCAGTGGCCGGGTGGCCTACCAGTTCGCTCGTGATTACTCGGGCAAACACAGCCAGCCTGCAGTATGAGCCGGCTGTCCCAGGGTGCAGCCCTGGTGGCCGATGCAGAGCGACCGCGGGTTGGCGGCAAGGATCGAGTGGCGATTGAGGTGGCTGTGGGTGTGTTGCTGCAGCCCAATGGCGAGTTTTTACTGACCTCGCGTCCTGCGGGCAAGGTCTATGCGGGTTATTGGGAATTTCCTGGCGGCAAAGTCGAGCCGGGTGAAAGCGTGGCCCAAGCCCTGGGTCGTGAATTGCAGGAAGAACTCGGGATCCTGATTGACAGCATCGAGCCCTGGATGGTCGAGTTGGTGGACTATCCCCATGCCCTGGTGCGCTTAAATTTCTGTAAGGTCTTCTCCTGGACGGGAGAGTTGCAAATGCGCGAAGGTCAAATGTCCAGTTGGCAAAATTTGCCGGTGAGGGTGACGCCGGTTCTGACAGGAACGATTCCGGTCTTGTCCTGGCTGGCGAGCGAACGCAAGTTTTCGGGAGCCATCTGCTTGGCAGCTTGAATCACTGAAGTTTGGGGTCGCCAAAGACTTGATCGTCTGGCAGATCTTGCATTGGCATGGAGAAGTTTTCACTGGCCCAAGCGCCGAAATCGAGGTTCTTGCAATGCGCACTGCAAAAAGGGCGAAATGCATTGCTTGAAGCATAAGCACTGTCACCACCACAGCCGGGGCAGACGACGATCTTGGGTTTTGAGTCTAGGGCTTGCATGATTGTTATAGGTTCTCAGCTCAGGCGCACAAGCCGAGTTCAAACGCGGCATCGGCATTGCTTGGGTGCAGCCGGTTGTCCGCTTCTAGCAGCATCAGACGGATAGAAACCAGCAGGCGATTGCCGCTGATCTCGGGAATCAATCCCAGCGCGGGATCCAGGGACAAGCGCAGTAACTGGAAGGTTTTTCCTTGGGGCAGGTTCTGCTGAAATTGACCCGCATTGGCAATGACTTTTTGCGGAGTCCCCGAGTCCCGCAACATCCTCAGGAGGAGATGGATGGCCTCCCCCAATGGGGTCAAA
This sequence comes from Burkholderiales bacterium, assembly GCA_964202765.1. GTDB lineage: Bacteria > Pseudomonadota > Gammaproteobacteria > Burkholderiales > Burkholderiaceae_C > CAXNKH01. The sequence continues at coordinate 3,471 of CAXNKH010000153.1, forward strand.
CGAGAGGCCCAAAGCCCCAGGTTCTGGCGACGAAGACTGCTGTCGTGTTGCTGCCAGGCATGATAGGCTGGCAAATCAAATTCGCAGGTGCCTCCAGGAATCCCGATTCGGCTACGGATACTCATCAGCCAGTCGTTCTCGCTGAGGGACTGCCCCACTTTGCCTGGCAGGCTGTTCAAGGCAGTCAGGCAGCGTTCAATCTGGTCAATTACTTCATCCAGAACGGCCTGTGCAATCGCTGGATTACCTCGATAGCCATTGAGAACCTGTTTTTGTTTTTCCAGGTCTTTCAGTACATCGGACCTGAGGTCTGAGCGGGCACCCACGTCCATGATTTCAAACAGGGTGCTGAGTGCGTAGTGATGGTCGATTGCTGAATCGCGGGAGAGCAGGGTAAACAAGCGCTGGAACAAACGCTCCAGTCGCAAATAGGTTCGGATTCGCTCGTTAAAGGGGTATTCGTACAGGGTCACACTGATTTTTCCGCTGGCCGGATCATAGCCCGAAGCGCTGTGCAATTTGACCGACTTCCAGGGTCAGTTCATCGATTGACCGTTCGCCGTTGAAAATCACCATGTCCGCCGCCTTGAGGCGAAGCAGCCTGGGAGATTGAGCGGCGATAATGGCTTGCACCTCAGAGCGGGTCAAGCCACTGCGCACCATGACCCGGCTGATCTGAACCTCGATCGGGCAATCCAGCACCAGCACCCAGTCAACGCTAGAGCGCCAGCGTGGTGATTCAGAAAGCAGCGGAACGTCTAACACGATACAGTTTGTTGGGCCCTGCTCGGCGACAACGATTTGCCGCTGCGTTTCCTGTTGCACCAGGGGGTGAACAATGGCTTCCAGCGCTTGACGCGCGTGGGCATCGGCATAGACCAAGTTGCGCATCTTGGCGCGGTCAAGTTCCCCGCTCGCCGTGATGAAATCAGCGCCAAAACGCTGGCCAATGGCTGCGATTGCCGGACCGCCGGCTGCCGTGGTGCTGCGAGAAATGACATCGGCATCAATCACGACCGCACCGCGCTGGCCCAGTCGCTGGGCTACCGTGCTCTTGCCGCTGCCAATGCCACCGGTTAATCCAAGTCGCGGAATATGGCTCATAGGAAGAAGAGTGTTTTCAGAGTCCGGCCCATTGAAGAATCGTTTGTGGACCGAGTACCAGAGCTGTTAACCCTGAGCCCGCCAGAAAGGGTCCAAAGGGCATGACGCCACCTTCGCGTAGAGCGGAACTGTATTTCATCGCAAGCCCAACGACAGAACCCATTACAGAAGCCAGCAGAATGATGGGGACCAGGGCTTGCCAGCCAAACCAGGCACCCAGAGCAGCAAACAACTTGAAGTCCCCGAAGCCCATGCCCTCTTTACCCGTCATCAATTTAAACACCCAGTAAATCAGCCACAGTGACAAGTAGCCAGAAACGGCTCCCCA
>CAXNKH010000154.1:0-4859 GCA_964202765.1 Burkholderiales bacterium
AAAGTACCGACCACCGTCATCTGCTTGAGCCGGGGCACCACACCGGCGGGTGTCACCTGGCCGTTGGGCGCTACCAGCGTGACGCGGTCACCTTCACGCAATCCCAGGCTGCGCGCGAGTTCAGCGCCCAGCACAATGCCAAACTCGCCCGGCAGCAGACGCGCGAGTGACGAGCTTTTAAGCGCACTGGCCAGGTCAGTGACTTGCGGCTCTAACGCCGGGTCGATGCCGCGCACGATGGCGCCCCTCATGTCATCACCGCGCGCCAGCAGGGCCTGCGCCGCGATGAAAGGAGCAGCACCCAGCACCTGAGGCTGGGCCCTTGCTTGGCTCAGAGTGAGCGCCACATCGGGCAGGGCGGCGCCCTGGGGTGTAAAGATTTCGATGTGCGCGACCACGCTGAGCATGCGGTCACGCACTTCTTTTTGAAAACCGTTCATCACGCTCAACACAATGATCAAGGCCGCCACGCCGAGCGCGATGCCCAGCATCGAGACGGCCGAAATGAACGAGATAAACCGGTTGCGCCGGGTGGCACGGCCAGCGCGGGTGTAGCGCCAGCCCAGGATCAGTTCATAAGGGAGTTGCATCATTCTTGGCGGGTGTTCGATGGGGCGATTGTGGCATCCCGGATTGCATCCAGGACAATAAGAACTTAAAGTACTGAGCCCATGCACCTGTTGATTCCTTTTGCCGCTTGCAGCGAGCCACAAGCCCAAGAACTGATGGTCGGCCTGCTGCGTGACCGGAAGCTGCCACAGCTACAGCGGCTGCTGGCGCGGTTGCGACCGGTTCAGCGCGACAGCGGCGCGGTCGACAGCCTGTCACCACCGCATGAGCGGGTGCTGGCGCGGCTGCTCGGGCTCCAGGCCAATGACGGGCTGATCCCCTGGGCCGCCAGGCAAAACCAACAGGACTGGCCCAGCGACGCAAGCGCGGCCTGGGGCTGGATCACGCCCTGCCACTGGCAGGTCGGGCGCGACCAAATGCAAATGGACCCGCCAGACGCGCTCGATTTGCAAGAGGACGAATCACGCGATCTGCTGGCCGCCATGCAAGCTTATTTTGAAGAAGACGGCATCCACCTGATCTACGTCAGCCCGGTTAGCTGGCTAGGGCGCAGCGCGCTGTTCAAGAACCTTGCCAGCGCCTCGCTGGATCGCGTCATCGGCCACGACCCGGCTGACTGGTTGCCACGTGGCCCGGATGCTGCCTTGCTGCGACGTCTGCAAAATGAAATGCAAATGCTGCTCTACACCCACCCGGTCAACGAGCGTCGCGTTGAACGTGGCTTGACGCCAGTCAACAGTTTTTGGCTCAGCGGCAGCGGCGCACTGAGCACGGCTTGCCCCGATGCAGATCTGACAGAAACCATCAGCCCGCTGCTGCCGCGCAGCCTGGCCAATGCCGCGTTGCGCCAGGACTGGCCGGCCTGGGCGGCGGCCTGGCAGCAACTCGATGCCGGGCCGTGCCAGGCGCTGTGGGGCGCACTGCAACAAAACGGCGGGCCCGAGCGCTGCGTCTTGACACTGTGTGGCGAGCGCAACGCCCAGACCTATGGCGCGACCGGCAACCCTTGGCTGGCGCGTGCCCAACATTTTTTCACCCGGTCAAGACTGGCCCAGCAGCTAGAGTCCCTATGAAAATCGTCCCCCGAGAAGTCCCGCCGCGCGCTGTCTGGGCGCTTGAACAAGCCGGTGTTCATCCGCTGTTGGCCCGGCTTTATGCCGCTCGCGGCGTCAGTGACAAGACCGAGCTCGACGACGGCCTGGGCTTGCTGCTGCCGCCCTCGGCGCTATTGGGCGCAACCCAGGCCGCCGTTTTGCTGGCTGACGCCATCGCGGCCAACAAGAAACTTTGTATCGTGGCCGATTACGACTGCGATGGCGCCACGGCCTGCGCCCTAGCCATCCGCGGTCTGCGCTTGTTGGGTGCGCAGCAGGTCAGCTACTTGGTGCCGGACCGGGTGGTTGACGGCTATGGCCTGACCGCGCCCATCGCCCAGCGCGTCAAGGACAGCGGCGCCGATGTGCTGATCACGGTGGACAACGGCATCGCCAGCGTCGAGGGTGTGGCTCTGGCCCGCGCCTTGGGTTTGCAGGTGCTGGTGACCGACCATCATTTGCCCGCCAGCGAACTGCCCGCCGCCGATGTGATCGTCAACCCGAATCAGCCCGGTTGCAGCTTTGCCAGCAAGTCGTTGGCCGGGGTTGGTGTGATGTTTTACGTGCTGCTGGCGCTGCGCGCCGAGTTGCGCCAACGCGGTGTGTTTGATGGAGACCTCAGCGCCGCCGGGCCGCCCCAAGGCGCAAGCGCCCCCTTGGGGGGCAGCGCAGCACATGGAGTGGCAAGCGTGGGGACCCGTCCCCAGCCCAAGCTCGACGCCCTGTTGCCGCTGGTGGCGTTGGGCACGGTGGCCGATGTGGTGCGGCTTGACGCCAACAACCGCCGGCTGGTGGCTCAGGGTCTGAAACGGGTTCGCGCCGGCGTGCTGCCGGCCGGCATGGCCAGCCTGTACAGCGTGTGCGGCCGCCAGAGCGCAACTGCCACCACCTTTGATTTTGGCTTCGCGCTGGGCCCGCGCATCAATGCCGCCGGCCGTCTGGCTGACATGACCTTGGGCATTGAATGCCTGGTCACCGACGACGCCCAGCGCGCGCTTGAGTTGGCCCAGGCGCTGGACGCCATCAACCGCGAACGGCGCGAGATCGAGGGCGGTATGCGCGATCAGGCTTTTGAGATTGTCGAGTCCCTGTTCGAAGAAGGCGAGTCGCCACCGCCGGCGATTTGCGTGTTTGACCCCGATTTCCATGAAGGCGTGGTCGGCATCGTGGCATCCCGCCTCAAAGACAAGATGAACCGGCCCACTTTTGTTTTTGCCGCCAGCGCCGCGCCGGGCAAGGAGCACGAGCTCAAAGGATCCGGCCGCTCGATTACGGGTTTTCATTTGCGTGATGCGCTCGACCTGATGAGCAAGCGCCACCCCGGCATGCTGCTGCGCTTTGGTGGCCACGCCATGGCCGCAGGCTGCACGATTGAGGAAGAAAATTTCGAGCAGTTTGAAGCCGCGTTGAGCGAAGTGGCGCAGCAGTGGTTGGCCCCGGCCGATCTGGCGCAACAGCTGAGCAGCGACGGCCCGCTCGACCCCCAGTACCGACGGGTTGATCTGGTGGACAGCTTGCAGCGCGAAGTCTGGGGCCAGGGCTTTGCCCCGCCGCTCTTTAGCGAGGAAGTCGAAGTGATTTCGCAGCGCCTGGTCGGCGAAAAACACCTGGCACTCAAACTCAAACATCAGGGCCAGCCGGTTGACGGCATCTGGTTTGGTCACAGCGAGCCGCTGCCGCGCAAAGTCGTCCTGGCTTTTCGGCTCGACGCCGACGAATGGCAGGGCGTGCGCCGGCTGCGCTTTCTGGTCGAAGGCGCGCAAACCTGAGACTTTGCGGGACAGATCTTCAGCTCTGTCCCCAACATTTCGTAGCTGTTGGTTGTCCACTTTGCGGGACAGATCTTCTGCTCTGTCCTGAACATTTCGTAGCTGTTGACTGTCCACTTTGCGAGACAGACCGCAGTTATGCGTAGCGAGCCAGCTCTGTCCCAACACGACGGAGCGCTAGGCGGTCGATCTTTGCGAGAAACTGCGACCGAACACGGATTCGGCGATGCGGTTTTTCAGAATCTCGATCGAGCCCCCGGCAATCATCCAGCCCCGGCAGCGGCGCAGGCAGTATTCCACCAGCAGCTCCTGGCTGTAGCCCATGGCACCCATCACCTGCAGGGATTCGTTGGCAATGTCGAAACCCGCCTGATTGCAAAACGCTTTGGCAATAGCGGTTTCTTGCGGCGAAGGAAAGCCGCCGTCGGCGTTGGCAGCGGCGCGGTACAGCAGCATTTGACCAGCGTCGAGCTTGATCTTCATGTCGGCAAATTTCCACTGCAAGCCCTGGAACTCACACAGCAAGCGGCCAAACTGCTTGCGCTGCAGCGCCCATTGCCGCGCTGCCTCGTAAGCGTAGCGGCCCAGCGCCAGCGAACGCGCTGTATTGCCGAGACGTTCGACGTTGAAACTGGCAATCTGTTTTTTGAAGCCGCCTTCTTTCAGCACCACTTGCGAGGCACTGACCAGCACGTTGTCGAAAAAAATCTCGGCCCATTCTTCGCCCGACATGAAGCTGGCGCGCGCGCCGATGCGAACCCCCGGCGCTTTGGTGTCGATCAAAACCGAGCCAATGCCGGCCACACCCGGGCCAAAGCGGACATAGGCCAGGATCACGTCGGCGTAAGGGCCGTGGGTGGTGAAGATCTTGCTGCCGTTGATGCGGTAATTCTCGCCCTCTAGCGTGGCCGAGGTGCTGAGTTCGGTCACGGCCGAACCGGCGTCGGGCTCGGTCATTCCGACCGCAATCAAGGCTTCGCCGCTGAGCATGGGGCGCAAATAGGTCTGCTTCTGCTCAGCCGAGCCGTACTGCGCCAACACCCGAATGGCGCCGAAGTTACCGGCTTGCACCACGTCGGCACTGCGCGGGCAGACGCTGGCCACCGCTTCGATCGCAATCACCGCGTCCATCAGGCTACCGCCCTGACCGCCGTCCTCTTCGGCGATCGTGATGCCGAGCAAGCCCTGTTTCGCCATCAGGCGCGCCACATCGTGCGGGTAGGCCGACTCATGCGCGCGCGCCAGGGCGCCGGCGCGCAGCTGCTTGTCGGCAAAGCGCAGGACTGATTCTTCAAATGCGCGTTGTTCGGGGGTTAAATGAAAGTTCATGGAGTCTGGCTTGCAGCGAGGGTGTTGGTAAAAGTGGCGAGCCCAAGCTCAGCCACGGTGAGGTGTTCAAGTTGCCAAAGTTGCGCCAGCAGCGTTT
>CAXNKH010000155.1:0-4807 GCA_964202765.1 Burkholderiales bacterium
ACGGTAATGGCGAACAAAACCGGCAGGGTGTAAATCAGGACGGTTTGAATCAGATGAGAAAAATCCATGGCGCGATTGTGTCAGACCCAAGGCTTGGCCCCGCTGCTACAGCCCCAGTGGCGTCAGGGCGCCGCCGCCACGGCGCAACAGCACGGCTTCACCGCTGCTGAGGTCAACCACGGTGGTGGGTTGCTGGGAACAGGCGCCAGCGTCAATCACGCCGGCAATCTGGTTCTCGTAACGGTCGCGGATTTCCTGCGGATCGTTGAGCGGTTCGCTTTCGCCGGCGGCAATCAAGGTGCACGCCAGCAGCGGACCGTTGTGCAGCGCCAGCAGCGCTTGCAAGGTTCGGTGTTCGGGCACGCGCAGGCCAATGGTTTTGCGCGAGGGATGACTCAAGCGGCGTGGCACCTCCTTCGATGCCTCTAGGATAAAGGTGTAGGGCCCGGGCGTGGTCGCCTTGATCAAGCGGAATTGCTGGTTATCGACCCGGGCGTAGTTGGCCAGCTCGCTCAAGTCGCGGCACAGCAGCGACAGGTGGTGCTTGTCGTCAACCCCACGGATGCGGCGCAAGCTATCGGCTGCGGCCTTGTCGTCCAGATGGCAGGCCAGGGCGTAGCTCGAGTCGGTGGGAACGGCCAGCACGCCGCCTTTTTCCAGCAAGGTCACGGCTTGCTTGAGCAGGCGGGGTTGTGGGTTCTCGGGGTGAACTTGAAAAAATTGGGCCATCAGCTCTCCACCGGTTCTATCCGTAAGCGATTGTCTTTCAGTGTCAGCCAGGCCCCGGCCGCACCGCACAAGGCAATCAACAACATGCCCAACTGGGCCCAGCCGTCGGGGACGTGACCAAAAACGAGGTAGCCGGCCAACATGGCAAAGCCGATCTGGAAATAAAGAAATGGGGTCAAGGTCGAGGCCGGTGCCCGACTGTAGGCCAGGGTCAGCAACCAATGACCGATGGTCGCCATGCCGCCCAGCAGCACGAGCGCACCCCACAAGTCCCAGGACACGATCGGCTGCCAAACAAAAGGCAAGGCCAACGAAGACAGCAAGGCGCCGACCCAGCCGCCGTAAAACTGCATGGTCATGGCGTCTTCGGTTTGCGCCAGCTTGCTGGTGAGCAGCTGAAACCCCGCGTTGCTGGCCACCAGGGCCAGCGGCATCAGCATGGCCCAGCTGAAGTCCTCGTGGCCGGGCCGAATGATGATCAAGGTACCGATAAAGCCGCCGCCAACCAGCAACCAACGCAACAAAGAGACGGTCTCACCAAGCTGGGAGCGGGCAAATAGAGTGATGACCAAGGGCGTTAGCATGACGATGGCGGTGAACTCGCCCACCGGCAGGTACTTGAGGCTGAAAAAAGCCAGCATGCTGGTTTGCACCAAGAGCGCGCCGCGCAGGAGCTGGTATTTGGGGTGTTGGGTCTGGAACAAGCGACGACCCACCAGCGGCAACATCACCACAGTGGTGGCCACGGCTTGGAACATGTAGCGAAACCACAGCGCCAGCAGTACCGGCAGGCTCAGCGAGACGTATTTGGTGGTGGTGTCGAGCGTGGCAAAACAAAGCACGGCGGCCAGCGCGATGGCGATGCCGGCCAAGGTCCGAGGCGTCGGACTCACTGAATGCGGTCCTGCAGCAGGTCCCAAACCGGGGTCAGTTCTCCGGGTAACAAGGGCAGTAGTCCGAGCGCTATGCGGGACTCGTCGGGGCTGTGAAAATCGCTACCGCGCGAAGCAGCCAGCCCAAACTCAAGCGCGGTCTGGGCGTAGATCAGGGCCTCGGCACTGCTGTGGCTGCCTGTTACCACTTCCACCGCGCGCCCACCGTGGGTCTTGAATTCGCTGAACAGGGCAAACTCCTCGTTGGCGCTGAACTTGTAGCGCGCCGGGTGGGCGATCACTGCAACGCCGCTGGCTTGGGTGATCCAGCGCACAGCATCGCCCAGGCTGGCCCAGCGGTGCTCAACGAAACCAGGTTTACCTTCGGTCAGGTATTTGCGAAATACTTCGTTGGTGTCACGGCAGACGCCGGACTCCACCAGAAAACGGGCGAAGTGGGTGCGTGAGATCAGCTCGGGGTTGCCAACGAACTTCATCGCGCCTTCAAACGCGCCTTTGATTCCCACAGTGGCCAGGCCCTGGGCCATTTCCTTGGCGCGCAGTTCACGCCCGCCCCGGGTTCGCTGCAGGCCGAGTCGGAGCTGCTCATCGTCCATGGCAAAACCAAGGCCCACGATGTGGACCGTCTTGCCGGCGAAAGTGACTGAAATTTCGGTGCCTGTGAGGTACTTCATTCCCTGCGCCTTGGCCGCCGCCGCCGCGCGTTGTTGGCCGCCGATTTCGTCGTGGTCGGTCAAGGCCCAGAGATCAACGCCGTTGGCCTTGGCGCGTTGCGCCAATTCCTCGGGCGTGAGTGTTCCGTCAGAGACCAGAGAATGGCAATGCAGGTCGGCGTTAAGTTGCGTGATCACCTGACGATTTTACTTGGGGTGGGATAACCCTAGTCCACCACAGCGCCCGATTCCAGCACGATGGGTTTGAGGTTTTGGTATTCCTTCATGACGAAGGCGGCGTACTGGGCGGCGCTGGCACTGACGGCCTCGGCCCCGTGGGCGCTGATTTTGTCAATCATGTCAGGCGAACGCAGGACCTCGCTCATGACCAGGTTGAGTTGCATCACGATGGCCGGTGGTGTCCCCTTGGGGGCAAAAATTCCGAACCATGAACCCATCAGGTGCACGCCACTTTCCATCGTGGTGGGCACATCGGGCAAGGCCTTGGCCCGCTTCTCGCTGGTTACCGCCAAGGCGCGCAACTGGCCCTGGCGTATGTGCTGCAACACCGATGGCGCGGTGGCCACCATGAACTGGGTGCGCCCGGCGATCAGGTCGGTCAAGGCCACTGCGCCCTTGTAGGGGATGTGGGTCATGGCAACATCCACGTGTTTTTGCAGCATCACGCCCGAGATGTGAGAGGCTGTTCCAACGCCAGTGGAAGGGTAGCTGAGCTTGCCGTCCTGGGTCTTGGCATAGGCCAGAAATTCGTTGAGGGTTTTGACCGGCAGGCTGGGGTGAACCACCAGCACATTGGGCACATCGGCCAAGGGCGAGACCGGCACCAGCTCGGTCAAGGGGTTCACCGCCAGTTTGCGAAACAAGGTCGGGTTGACTGCCATGGGACCGATCGAACTGGCCAGCAAGGTGTAGCCGTCGGCCGGGCTGCGGGCCACGATTTCGGTGCCGATATTGCCGGCGGCGCCGGGTTTGTTATCGACCACAAAAGACTGGCCGAATTTGACTGTCAGTCGCTGCGCCATTTCGCGGGCCAAGATATCGGTGGTGCCGCCGGCAGTGAACGACACCACAATTTTCACGGGTTTGTTGGGAAATCCCTGGGCCTGGGCAGCGCCCAGCATCGTCAGCGCCAGCAACAGAAGATAAAGTCGAGGGAACAGGGACATGGGTTTCTTTCCAGTAAGGGCCAGGGCCAAGCGGGGCTTGCGCCTGTCATGCAAAATTGAACAATCGGTTTTGCAAAATCATAGCGGATCCATCCGCAGGAGCTGACATGATTCTCGACCAACTGGCCGCTGAAGTGGCCCAACTCAATCGCCGACCCTTGTCGGACGAGCTGCTGCACCACGCCAAGCGTGCGGTGCTGGACTGGTTCGCCTGCGTTTTCCCTGGCTGTTCAATGGTGCCAACACCGCAGCTGGTAGCGGCCCAGTTTGATGAACTGGGCGTGGGTCGCTCCAGCGTCATGGGTTGGGGTAAAACCGCTTTCCCCGCCACGGCAGCCTGGATCAATGGGAGCGCAGCCCATGCAGCCGAGTTTGACGATATTTTTCGCGACGCGATTTACCACCCCGGCTGCCCCACAGTGGCCGCCGCTTTGGCACTGGCCCAGGACCGACACGCCAGTGGTGAGGCCTTGTTGCGCGCTGTGATTGCCGGCTACGAGGTGTCAACCCGGGTTGGCGCTGCGGTGCAACCCGCGCACTACCGTTTTTTCCACACTACCGGAACCGCCGGTTGCCTGGGTGGGGCGGCAGCAGGCGCACTGCTGGTGGCACCCGGCAGCGCCAATGTGGCGCTGCACGCCATGGCCAATGCTTGCACTTTTGCTTCGGGTTTGCAGCAGGCTTTTCGTTCCGACGCCATGACCAAGGCCTTGCACGGTGGTCACGCCGCCATGGTCGGCGTGCAAGCGGCCCAGGCTGCCAGTGCTGGTGTCACCGGCGTGCGTGACATGCTCGAGGGTGAATTCGGTTTTGGCGCTGCGTTGGGGGGCTCGCCCAACTGGGCGCGCGCCACCGAAGGTCTGGGTCAGCGTTACAACATTGCCGCCATCACGCAAAAAAACCATGGTTGCTGCGGCCACACTTTTGCCGCCATCGATGCCGCTTTGGCGCTGGTGAGTCAGCACCAGCTGGCAGCGCAAGACATTGCACAGATCCGGGTGCAGACCTACCAAGTCGCGCTCGACGTTGCCGGCAACGCAACGCCGGTTGGCGCGTTCGAGGCGCGCTTTAGTCTGCCCTATGTGGTGTGTCATGCCATCGTCTACGGCTCGGTGCGCTTGGCAGCGTTCGAGCCGCAACGCTTGCAGGACCCCAGCGTGCGCAGCCTGATGAGCAAGCTCAAGCTGGGGGACGACCCCGCACTCAGCGCAGCTTTCCCAGGCCAGCGCGCTGCCAGGGTTGAATTCGTGTTGAATGATGGCCGCAGCGTCAGCCACTTCGCGCCGTATCGGCGCGGTGACCCCGAGTCGCCACTGACCGACCAGGAGTTGTCGGACAAGTTCAT
>CAXNKH010000156.1:0-4800 GCA_964202765.1 Burkholderiales bacterium
CGCGTTCCATGAAATCTCCTAAAACCACGAAGAAACAAGCGTTGAGGCCATATCAACCGGGAAAGTTGTCTGGGATCTTGGCTTTGCTGCGAGCTTCGGTCGGACTGATGATGTTGCGTCTGACCAGATCGGTCAGGTTCTGGTCCAGCGTTTGCATGCCAACGGCGTTGCCGGTCTGAATCGTTGAGTACATTTGCGCTACCTTGGCTTCGCGGATTAGATTGCGAATAGCATTGGTTCCCAGCATGATTTCATGCGCTGCAACCCGACCCAACCCATCTTTGGTCTTGCACAGGGTTTGCGAGATAACCGCCTGGAGGGACTCCGACAGCATGGCGCGCACCATTTCTTTTTCCTCTCCCGGGAACACGTCGATGATCCGGTCGATGGTCTTGGCGGCACTGGAGGTGTGCAGCGTCCCAAACACCAGGTGACCGGTTTCAGCCGCAGTCATCGCCAGGCGAATGGTTTCCAAATCACGCATTTCACCTACCAGGATCGCATCAGGGTCTTCGCGCAAAGCCGAACGCAGGGCGGCTGCAAAACTCTGGGTGTGGGGACCGACTTCACGCTGATTGACCAGACATTTTTTGGATTCGTGCACGAATTCAATCGGATCTTCCACCGTCAGGATATGGCCAAACTCACTTTCGTTGAGGTAGTTGACCATGGCCGCCAGGGTGGTGGACTTGCCCGATCCGGTGGGGCCGGTCACCAGCACCAGGCCGCGCGGCTTGAGCGAAAGCTCGGCAAAAATCTTGGGCGCGTTGAGCTGCTCCAGTGTCAGAATTTTGGATGGGATGGTGCGAAATACAGCGCCAGCACCGCGATTGTGGTTGAAAGCGTTGACCCGAAATCGTGCCAAGCCGTCAACCTCAAACGAAAAATCAATCTCTAGAAACTCTTCGTATTTCTTACGCTGAGCGTCATTCATAATGTCGTACACCATGCCATGAACTGTTTTGTGGTCCAACGGCTCTAGGTTGAGGCGACGCACATCGCCATTGACCCGAATCATGGGCGGCAGGTCAGCTGACAGGTGCAAATCCGAGGCTTTGTTCTTCACGCTGAAAGCGAGTAACTGGGTAATGTCCAAAAATCCCCCAATGGTTTGATACGCTGAGGACATTATGAGCACGATTTCCAATCAGCTACAAGTCCTTCGCGAGCGGATCAGGGCGGCCTGTGCTGCTGTCGGACGCAGTGAGGTTGAAGTCTGCTTGCTGGCGGTATCCAAAACTTATGGGTCAGAGCAGGTGACAGCAGCTTTTTCCGCTGGACAAAGTAGCTTTGGCGAAAATTATCTGCAGGAAGCACTGAAAAAAATGGAGCAGTTGCGGCATTTGCCGCTTCAATGGCATTGCATTGGCCCGATTCAAAGCAATAAGACCCGGCAAGTGGCTGAGAACTTCGACTGGGTGCATACGATAGATCGTTTCAAAATTGCCCAGCGCCTGAGTCAACAGCGTCCCAAGAATTTGCCGCCGCTGCAAGTTTGCATCCAGGTCAATATGGATGGCGGACCGAATAAATCGGGGGTGCCGCCACAGGAGGCAATGGATTTGGCGCAAGCGGTGGCGCAGCTGCCGGGGCTGCAGTTGCGTGGCCTGATGAGCATTCCCGAGCCGATGCCTGATTTTTATGCCCAATTGCAACGGCATGGGCAGACCAAGGCGCTGTTCGATCAACTGCGTGCTGTGGCCTGGCCTCTGTCGGTTCGGTTCGATACCCTGTCCATGGGGATGAGCGACGATCTGGAGGCTGCCATTCAGGCTGGAAGCACCCTGATTCGGGTCGGAACTGCTATTTTTGGAGCGCGATCTGTAGCTTGAATTTGACTGGAATTGCGAGCGTGATAAACTTAAAGAAACCTGTTTTTTGATGATTGGAGCCAAGCGTGCCAGGCCTTTTACCTCAAGTGGACCCCGATGGGTTGCTCGAATTTTCCGTGGTCTATACCGACCGTTCCCTCAATCACATGTCCAAGAGCTTTCAGGGGGTCATGAAAGATATCTCTGGCGTGCTCAAAGAGGTGTACAAAGCCAAGTCCGTGGCCCTGGTTCCAGGCAGCGGAACTTTCGGGATGGAGGCCGTGGCGCGTCAGTTTGCCAATGAGCGCAAGGTGATGGTTTTGCGCAATGGCTGGTTCAGCTACCGCTGGAGCCAGATTCTGGAGATGGGGCATATCACCAAGGACATCACCGTATTGAAAGCCCGGCGCGTGAGTTCCGCAAAACAAGCGCCCTGGATACCGGCGCCTATTGCCGAAGCGGTCGCTGCCATTCGTGAGCAAAAACCTGCGGTGGTGTTTGCGCCGCATGTGGAGACTTCCAGTGGAATGATCCTGCCTAATGCTTACTTAACTGCGGTAGCTGATGCGGTCCATTCGGTGGGCGGATTGTTTGTGCTCGATTGCATAGCCTCTGGTGCGGTTTGGGTTGATATGGTGGCGACCGGCGTCGATGTTCTGATCAGCGCTCCGCAAAAAGGTTGGAGCAGCTCACCTTGTTGTGCATTGGTGATGTTGGGTGAACGGGCCCGAACCGCCATTGACTCCACCACCAGTTCCAGCTATGCCTGCGATCTGCGCAAGTGGCTGCAGATCATGGAAACCTATGAGGGCGGCGGTCACGCCTACCACGCGACCCTGCCGACCGATGCTTTGACCCGTCTGCGCGATGTCATGAAAGAAACCCAAGCCTACGGTTTTGACAAAGTGCGCGATGAACAGTTTGAGTTGGGCGGCAAAGTTCGTGCCCTGTTTGCCCGCAAGGGCATTCCCAGTGTGGCGGCCGAAGGTTTCCAGGCCCCAGGCGTGGTGGTGAGCTATACCGAAGATCCAGAGATCCAGTCCAGCAAGAAGTTTCTGGCACTGGGCTTGCAAACTGCAGCTGGCGTGCCACTGCAGTGCGATGAGCCGGCTGACTTCATGACGTTCAGGGTGGGCTTGTTTGGTCTGGAAAAGTTGCACCATGTGGACCGCACCTTGGCCCATCTCGAGCGGGCTTTGGAGCGCTTGGCTTTGCCACGCGTCGGTCAGCCCGAACTGGTCTAAAACCGGGGCAAGTCGGGGTGTGCCAGTTGGCCGCCTCGCACCAGCATCTTGCCGTATTCAGCACAGCGTTGCAGGGTTGGAATGACCTTGCCAGGGTTGAGCAGTCCCTTGGCATCGAAGGCGCGCTTGACGCCCATCATTTGTTCATTCTCGGCAACGCTGAACTGCACGCACATGGAGTTGAGCTTTTCCACGCCCACGCCATGTTCACCGGTCACTGTGCCGCCCATGGCCACGCTGGTTTCCAGAATATCGGCGCCAAACAGCTCGCAGCGACGCAACTGGTCAGGGTCGTTGGCATCAAACAGGATCAGCGGGTGCAGGTTGCCGTCGCCGGCATGAAATACATTGCAGCAGCGCAGGCCGTACTTTTTTTCCATCGCGGCGATGGCCAGCAGAATGTCGGCCAGGCGTTTTCGCGGTATGGTGGAATCCATGCACATGTAGTCAGGACTGATGCGCCCGCTGGCTGGAAAAGCGTTCTTGCGGCCGCTCCAGAATTTCAGGCGCTCCGCTTCATTGCGGCTGACCGTGATAGCCGTTGCGCCGCAGTGCCGCAGCACCTCGCTCATGCGGCCGATTTCTTCTTCAACTTCTTCCGGTGTGCCGTCACTCTCGCACAGCAAAATGGCAGCAGCGTTCAGGTCGTAACCGGCGTGGACAAAGTCTTCCACAGCTGCCGTCATGGGCTTGTCCATCATTTCCAGGCCGGCCGGAATGATGCCTGCGGCAATCACCGCCGCCACGGCATCCCCTGCTTGTCGCCAATCGTCAAAACTGGCCATAATGCAGCGCGCCAACTGGGGCTTGGGCACCAGCTTGACGGTGACCTCGGTCGTCACCGCCAGCATGCCTTCACTGCCAATCAAGATGCTTAACAAATCGTAGCCAGCCGCATCGAGTGCGTCCGAGCCGAATTCGACCGGATCGCCCTCTATAGTGAAGCCGCGGACTTTAAGCACGTTATGCAGGGTCAGACCGTATTTCAGGCAATGCACACCACCTGAGTTTTCCGCCACATTGCCGCCGATGGTGCAGGCGATCTGGCTGGAGGGGTCGGGCGCGTAGTACAAGCCGTAAGGCGCGGCGGCCTCACTGATGGCGAGATTGCGTACCCCGCTTTGCACCACGGCTGTTCGGCTTAAACGATCGACCTTGAGAATTTTGTTGAATTTGGCCAGGCTCAGGGTGACGCCAAATTTGTGTGGCATGGCACCACCCGAGAGGCCGGTTCCCGCGCCACGAGCCACCACCGGGACATCGAGTGCATGGCAGGTGCGCAGTACAGCTTGCACCTGTTCATAGCTCTCAGGCAGCGCAACGACCAGCGGCCGCTGCCGGTAAGCGGTCAAACCGTCGCATTCGTAAGGTGTTGTGTCTTCGCGGTTCCATAGCAAAGCGTGCCCCGGTAGCACAGCCAACAAAGCCTGGACCACGCTGGATTGGCGCTCCGAATACTGGAGCTTCTCTTGGAGCTTGAGGGAAGTAGGAGCGTTCATGCCAAATCCTGGCGGCTACGGACAAGCTCGCATTGTCGCAGGATGTTTGTGCTTTTCTATTTTGAATCGTGTCAAAATGGTTAAAAAGACAAATAAGGACGCGCTAGCAGCCCTGCCATTGACCTATTAAAAAGAATCTTATGACCGAGCAAAAAATCAATATGGACCATCAGTGGCTGCCGTTTACGCCAAACCGCACATTCAAGCTGGATCCGCGCGTGTTCGTGGCTGCTTCGGGGTTGAACT
>CAXNKH010000157.1:0-4782 GCA_964202765.1 Burkholderiales bacterium
GCCGGGCCGATCTGCTCAACAACATGTTGGCCAAGCAGGACTTGCCGGTTCGTGTCGCCAATATGTCGACGGTCTGGACGGTGCTCTACACCAGGCCATCTCGCTACAACTGGATGCTGCAGTTTTACCTGCGTGCCCATGGACTGGCCTTGAGCTGGGTGGGCAGTGGCCGTCTCATTTTTAGTTTGAACTATGGGGATGTTGAGTTTGAGGAAGTCGCTCGACGCTTCACAGATGCTGCCCAGGCCATGCACACAGATGGCTGGTGGAGCGGCCCTGAACAAAGCAACCAAACCATACGCAAAGGGATTTTCAGGGAGATGTTGCGTCAACCGCGTTGAGTTTGTGAACGTCAGGAGCCGTGGGGTTCCTG
Source organism: Burkholderiales bacterium (assembly GCA_964202765.1). Taxonomy (GTDB): domain Bacteria; phylum Pseudomonadota; class Gammaproteobacteria; order Burkholderiales; family Burkholderiaceae_C; genus CAXNKH01. The sequence goes on from CAXNKH010000157.1 coordinate 374, forward strand.
ACGTTGTTCGCAGTCACTTATGGTTCACGTGCGACATGGGGTCGATCAACTCGCCGCGCAGCAAAGCCATCGGAGCCTTGTGGTAAAGCAAGATGTCGTGAAAGGGATCAGTGATGATTTTGAAAGCCCAGACGACGCCTGTCCACAAGTCTTGCTGAACCCAAAGCTGCAGCACTCGAAACACCAAACCAGCGACGCCAAGAGCCAGCCAGGTCAAGCCGACATCGTTCAGAAATTCCATCGGCCCATTGGCCGGCAGAATCTGCCCGAACAACGAAGGCTGCTGCCACAACACCAGCGGCACCAGCGCCCAGATGGCCAGCAACACCACTTTGCGACGAATGTTGTAGCCGATTTTGATTTCTTCTTTGTGCGCGTCGGTGGCTTGATTGACGTCGTCATAACCGCGCGGTTCAAAAAAGAAGTGACCCGCTTGGCGGCTGGACATCGAGACAAACCAGGCCAACAACGCAGCCCAAGCGGGATTGACAAACAACAGCGCGTAAGCCGTTACAAAACTGATGGCGCTGAGCAAATGCAGGCTCTGGTTGATGCGGCTGTGGTGGTAATAGCGGTGGTCATCCCAGCGCTGGGTCTTTAACTGTAGAAAAAAATCGTTCACATTGACCTCACAAAGTTTCAGGGGAGGGCAATACGCCCTAAGGTACGCAAATAACATCCTCAATTTAGTCGCTCAATATGAAAGTTTCGTGACGCGATAGTTTCAGTTCAAAGAATTGCGTTGTCACAATTTTGTTACGAAGTTGCGCCATCATCCTTCAATGGCCAATGACTATGTTCACAACCTGCAGGTTGACAATTACCCCGCAACCCGCCGCTCTTTGCGCATTGCGGTGGTCTCGGAAACCTATCCACCGGAGGTAAATGGGGTGGCTGTAACACTGGCTAAAGTGGTCGAAGGATTGCGCACGGCCAACCATGCGGTTCAGTTGATTCGCCTGCGTCAAGGCGGTACGGACGCCGCTTGTCAGGACGAAAATCTGACCGGTTACCAAGAGGTTTTGATGCGCGGTTTACCCATCCCGCGCTACCCTGAACTGCGCATGGGCATGCCGTCTAAGAGCGCCTTGATTCGGCTGTGGCAACTCAAGCGTCCAGACGTGGTCCACATTGCAACCGAAGGGCCGCTCGGCTGGTCGGCCCTGCGTGCAGCGTTGTATCTGAAGCTGCCTATTTCTACCGATTACAGAACCAATTTTCAAAGCTACAGCACGCACTATGGGGTCGGCTTTTTGTACAAGCCCATCATGGTTTACCTCAAGAAGTTTCACAACCACGCCCAATCCACCATGGTGCCAACGGAGGCCTTGCGGGCCTCTTTGGCTGTTGCCGGCTTTCAGAGGTTGAAAGTGGTGAGTCGAGGCGTTGACACGGTGGCCTATGACCCCGCAAACCGCAACGAAGCTTTGCGCGCGCAATGGGGTCTTGCGCCAAATGATCTGGCAGTCCTCTGCGTTGGACGACTCGCTCAAGAGAAAAATTTAGCCTTGCTGATCAAGGCTTTCGAGGCGATTGAAGCGCGTGAAGCGAGTCAACCGATCCTGCCGCGCGCTAGGTTGGTGCTGGTAGGGAACGGCCCGATGCGGCAGGAGCTGCAGGCCCGTTGTCCAAATGCCATTTTTGCCGGGCAATTGCGCGGCAAGGATTTGGCCGAACACTATGCGTCAGCCGACCTTTTTTTGATGCCCAGCCTCACCGAAACCTTTGGCAATGTGACCACCGAAGCGATGGCCAGTGGCTTGCCTGTGGTGGCTTTCAATTACGCGGCGGCGGCTGAGTTGATCGTTGACGGTGTCAATGGCAGATTGGTGGCCTTGAGCGACAGCGTCGGCTTTGTGACGGCGGCGCTGGCGTTGGCGGGGCAAGCACTTCAGCGCAAGCAAATGGGCTTGGCAGCTCGGCAGACATCACTGCAGTTGGACTGGACACACATCGTTCAAAAGTTCGAAGACGTTCTGCAGGAAGTGATCGATCAATCCAGAGTCATTGTCTGAAGCCATCAAGCCATCAAACGGTCAGAGCAAGGCTCTGGCCTTCAAGTCGTGCTGTTGCGCGCGCTGCGTCAGTAGGACCATTGCCAGCGCAACCCCTAGACCCAACGCGACCATCAGCGGGACAATGGCGACGTCGGCAAAGACCAGCGCAGCGTAAATCCCCAGCATGCCCAGCACGCTCAAATTCTCATTGAACCCTTGCACTGCCACCGACCTGCCAGCGGTCAGCAACAAAAATCCGCGGTGTTGCAGCAAGGCATTCAGCGGCACCACCAAAATGCCGCCCACGGCACCAATGAAAGCCAGCAGCGGCAAAGCGAACCGGACGTCCTGAACGAAGGCGATCGCGGTGATCAGCAAGCCGAGTAAAACCCCCGCCGGAAGAACCCGGTTGGCGTGGTGAAGGGGTACCCATCGGCCCGCCATACCGGCACCGATAACGATGCCAACGGCAACTACCGTTTGCAGATAGGCTGCTTGCTCTAACGGCAGCTGCAGCACATCGGCTGACCACTTCAAGACGACGAATTGAAGTGTCGCACCCAGGCCCCAAAAAATAGTGGTGACCGCTAGCGACATGCCGCCCTCGGCATCCCGCCACAGCAGTCGATTGGCGCGCCAAAAATCCCGCACTAGCACTGCCGGGTGAACCGTGCTGCGGGGGTAGCGGGCACCGCTGTGCGGAATGCCCAGGTTGAGCAAGCTCGCCAAGCCATAGATCAGCAGCAACACCAGCAAGGAGGTGTTGAGCGGCGAGATGCCGCCCACGCTGAAGCCGTGCAACAGTTCGTTCAGAGTCTTGACGACGCTGGCATTGACCAAAACCCCACCCAACACAGTACCCAGCAGTGCGGCGCAGACCACGGAAGTCTCTACCCAGCTGTTGGCTCTGACCAAGAGTTTGGGGCCGACAATTTCGGTGATCAGACCGTACTTGGCCGGCGCATAAGCTGCAGCGCCTAAGCCCGCAAGGGCAAAGGCCACAAGCGGGTTGATGCCCACCAGCAAAGCCGCGACGGCGAGGATTTTGACGCCGTTCATCCAGGACATCAAACGCGCCTTGGGTACCGCATCGGCCAAGGGGCCGACAAAAGGTGCCAACACGACATAGGCAATCGTGAAGACGAATTTGAGCATGGGTGCCCACCAGGCTGGCAGCCCCTGCTCTGACAACAGGGCAATTGAAACGATTAACAAGGCGTTGTCCGCCAGAGCCGATACAAATTGAGCCGCAATGATGAGATGAAAACCTACAGGCATCGTAAAATTATGGCGATAAATTAAGTCAGAAGACAGACAAAAAATGACAGTTCAATGACGGTTCAATGACGGTTCAATGGCGTCCACGCACTGGATCCCGAACGAACTCCACCACTTGGTAGCTGGGGCAGGCGTATCGCGAGATGTCGTAGGCATTCAAGGGAAACGAGCCGCAATTGGACAGCCGGCGCAGTGGGGAGTGGTAGATGCCGCATTGAAAACGCCCGTTGGCGATCGGCTCTAAAAACAGGCATCGCTTGTTCATGCAGCAATTGCCGCACTGAACGCAGGAACCGGTGATTTCTGCCGGGACCGCTTTGGCGCGTCCCAACACGTCCTCAAAGTAATGCCGCGCAGGCCCTTCTTGCAGCGCTGCAATGTGAATCCTCATTCGTTGAATGAAATCGTCGTAGTCCAGCAGATACTTGCGTCGTCCGAACACGAGGCTTGCAAAAATCGGTGCCACCGGCAACATCAGACGCAACGCGCCGATGTAAGTGCTGGCTAAAAATGGGGCGACATGTTTGATGTAAAAAGTCAGCAGGGACAAAGTGAGCATTAGCAACAGCCTCTAAAACCGTCGACCCGACAGTTGTTGATTTATTGTGAGTCGAATTGGTGAAGCTTTGATGACAAGCTCGACACCATGATCGGCTGCGCCAGCATTCCAATGCAGCACAGCGGCACGCCCAGTGGCCACGCGGCAGCCAGCATCTGGCGGCAACTTCGCACAACCCATCTGGCGGCGATTGACTGGCATGTCACGCCGCGCTTGGCCTTGCCGGTCGAGCATTTGGACAACTCGCTGGTGGTGGAGCCGCCGGCGCTCATCAAAGGTTACTTGCGTCTGGGTGCCAAAGTCTTAGGTGCGCCCGCTTCTGGGACCCCGATTTCAACTCCGCAGACTTGCCCATGATGATGCGCATTGCAGACTTGCCTTCACGCTACCGTAAGCATTTTTCTGTTGTCCAACATTAATTTCTTCATCTATTTGTCACAAATTTGTAACAAGTAATCTCTATAATTTGGCTTTCGTGTTTCTCAAAGTTGCTAGTCGTTTTTTGCATCAAATTTACAGGCGCCATCGTTTTTAATGTCTTTTTCCAATGATCTCCCAGACGCGCTGAGCCAAAT
>CAXNKH010000158.1:0-4770 GCA_964202765.1 Burkholderiales bacterium
CCCACCGCTTCACCAAACACCTTGGAAATACCATAGCGACCATCGGGCCGGGTCTGCACCTGGGTATCAATAAAAGTTTCACGCCGGTGAAAACCAATCGCATGGTTGGAGCTGGCAAACACCAAGCGGCGCACTCCCTGACGGCGCGCCGCCTCGAACACGTTGTAGCAACCCTCGATATTGAGCGGCAGAATAGTTTCCCAGGCGTTCTCTTCGGGCATGCCCGCGAGGTGGATCACACAATCAATGCCCACCATGCTGCGCTCGAGTGCGGCTATGTCGCGGATATCCACCTGGCTGACTTCTTCACCCGGGCCCGCCGGTTCCTGCGGTGCCACATCGGTCAGACGCAGCAAGGCATAACGGCCTTTGAAATGAGAACGCAAGGTGCGTCCGATATGTCCGGCCGCGCCGGTGATTAAAACTTTGAGGTCGCTGATTTGATCAAATGAAGTCGTCATGGGGAGCTTTGTTTGAGATGATTGAACCGAGCGGATGCTAAGATGCCTCCTCATGGAAGTCAACCTGCATGAGCTTTTAATCGCGCGACCTTAGGTTTTTTGGCAGCTCATGGTCTCCCTCCTTCTTAGCCATCTGTTTCCCCTGTTGGGTCTGATCGCGCTGGGTTTTTTGGCCGGCCGCTGGCTTGAGGTTCAGCCCCATTCGCTGGCCATGGTGGCCATCTACTTCCTGTCCCCGGTCGTTAATTTCGGCGGCGTCGCCCAACTCAATTTTCAAGCCAGCTATTTGTTGCTGCCACTGATTCTGTTTGTCATTGCAGCCTTGATGTCGCTGCTGTCTTTTCACTTCACACGCAAGTTCTACAGCGACAATACGCCCAACCTGATCGGCATGGCCGCCTCCACCGGCAACACTGGTTATTTCGGAACACCGCTGGTACTGGCTTTGCTCGGACCGAAAGCGGTCGGCATCTACTTCTTGATGAATTTCGCTGTGACACTGTCTGAAGCCACGGTAGGCTATTACATGGGCGCACGCGGCCTGCATGGGATTGGCGCCAGCTTCAAACGGGTGCTGTCACTGCCCGTGATCTATGCGTTGGCGCTGGGCATGCTCTGGAACACGCTGGCGCTTGAACTGTCGCCGACTTTTCTCATCTGGTGGGAGCGCTTCACCGGTGCCTGGATCATCATCGGAATGATGTTGATCGGTGTGGCACTGAGCAAGGCTGGCGCTTGGCGCGCCAACGTGAAATTGACCAGCCTGTTGTTTGGTATCCGGTTTTTGATTTGGCCGGCCTGCACCTATGGCTTTGCGCTGCTCGACAAATTTTGCTTCAGACTGTTCAACACCGAAGTCCACACCATGTTGTTGATCATCGGCCTGGTCCCGTTGGCGGCCAACACGGTCAGCTTTGCCACCCAGATCGGCCTGCGCCCAGGCGAGGCCGCCACCGTGGTGCTGCTGTCCACCCTCTTCGCCGCCCTCTATATTCCCCTGGTTTTCTGGCTGCTGGGTTTGTCACCCTGGTGACATAAACAGCGCTATCTCAGCGACTCTGCCAGATTCATGCTGGTTTTCACCTAGGTTTAACCCCCTGAATTTGCAACCATGCGGGGCCCTGCCCGCCTAGAATAATTTTCCATCACCATCTTTGCGAAAAGGATTGACCATGAAGCATCTCAAATTGAAGAACCGTCGTCTGGCCTTGGTCACTGCCGCCATCGGGCTGACCTTGGCTGCCTTGCCTGCGCTGGCACAGCAGACCATCACATTGCGGGGAGCCTCGCAGTTCAATGACGATCACGCTTTTACCAAAACCATGGTGAAGTTCGAAGATCTGGTGAAAAAATATTACGGCAAGCCCATCAACTTTATTCTGCACAAGAACAGTGAATTGGGACTGGAAAAAGACTATTTCGCCTACATGAATCAAGGCAAAGCAGTGGACTTTGCCGTGGTGTCACCGGCTCACATGTCAACTTTTTCCAAGGCCGCGCCTTTCATCGACGCGCCTTTCCTGTTTCGTGACCTGGCGCACTGGAACAACGTGCTGGACTCCGACATCCTCATGCCCATTGCCGAAGAAGTGGCACAAAAAGCCGAAGTCATGCTGATCGGTTTTGCCGGTGGCGGTACCCGCAACATCTTCGCCAACAAGCCAGCGCGCAATCTGGCTGAGATGAAGAACCTCAAGGTCCGAGTGCAAGGAGCCCCGATCTGGAGCAAGACCTTCGCCGCGGTTGGCATGTCGCCCACCGTGATTGCCTACAACGAGGTCTATAACGCGATCCAGAATGGCGTGATCGCCGCCGGCGAGAACGAGGCTGCCGGAGTCGAGCAGATGAAATTTTTCGAGGTGGCGCCCCATCTGAACATGACCCAGCATGCGATCACCGTGCGGCCTCTGTGTTTTTCCAAAAAATCATTCGACAAATTGCCCGCTGATCTCCAAGCGGCCATCATCAAGGCCGGCAAGGAAGCCGGTACTTATGGACGGCAAATCGAATCTTCGGAAGATTCAGCCAAACTTGAAACACTGGAGAAAGCCGGCAAGCTCAAGCGTGTTCCGTTTGCTGACCGTGCCAAGATGCAAAGCCTGGTCGATCCGGTCATGGCCAGCTACGCCAAGGAAATCGGCGCCGAAGTAATTCACGCCAAGATCATGGCGCTCAAGTAAAAACCTCGCATGAAGAAAATTCTGGATCGCTATCAGCAGCTTTTGACCTGGCTGCTGGTGGCGACAGTCGCCATCCTGATCATCCCGGTGACGATGCAAATGCTCTCGCGCGTCACCGAACTGATTCCTTCCTACATCTGGACCGAAGAACTCTCACGTTTTCTTCTGATCTGGATGATCATGATTGGCGCCATGATGGGTGTGCGTGAAGGAACCCACTTCGATGTCGATGTCTGGCCCGATCTGGCACCCAAACCGAATGCCGTGCTGCGCCTCGTCTCGCAATTTTTTATGTTGCTGTTTGCCTTGGTGTTCGTCTTCTGGGGTTTCGCGTTCTTGCGTTTTGGTTGGAATCAAGATTCCGAATTGGCCGAACTACCAATGCTCTACATCTTCATCGCCTGGCCGCTCACGGGTCTGACCTGGCTGCTGTTTCTCGGTGAATCTTTCCGCGCCAATCTGCGTATCATTGCTGGCAAGGACCCTGAATGACCGAAGTTGCTTTCTCTCCTGGAACCGCCGCATTGGTCTTGTTCGGCACTTTTTTTGCGCTCTTGATTGTTCGAGTTCCGGTTGCTTTCGCCCTGGGTCTGGCCTGTCTGCCGCCCCTGCTGTTTGAAGATCGTTTATCGCCCCTGGTCTTGTTCAATGAGGGCTTCAAGGCCTACAACTCTTTCATTCTGCTGGCCGTTCCCTTCTTCCTGCTGACCGCCAATTTGATGAACATCGGCGGCGTGACCGATCGATTGGTTCGCCTGTCCCGTACCATGGTCGGCGGCATGCCTGGTGCCTTGGCGCAAATCAATGTGGTGCTGTCGGTGTTCTTCGCCGGGATTTCTGGCTCATCCACCGCTGATGCGGCCTCACAGAGCAAGCTCTTCATTGAAGCCCAGGTCAAAGAGGGCTACGATAAATCGTTCTCGATCGCCATCACCGCGGTATCGGCCGTGTTGGCCGTCATCATCCCGCCGTCGATCCTGATGGTGGTCTGGGGCGGCGTGATCTCGACCTCGATCGGCGCCCTTTATCTGGCCGGCATCATTCCCGGCGTGCTGATCGGACTGTCGCAGATGGCCACCGTTCATATCTATGCCAAACGGCGCAACTACCCGGTCTATCCGCGTGCCACATTCAAGGAGTTTTTTGTTTCGGGGTTCCAGTCGATTCCGGCCTTGATGACGCCTTTCATCATTGTCGGCGGTATTTTGCTGGGTTGGTTCACCGCCACCGAATCAGCCGCCGTGGCCGTGATCTATGCCGCCGTACTGTCGATCTTCTTCTACCGCGAAATGGGCTACAAGCAGTTGTACAACGCGATGTTGGACACCGGAAAATTGGCGTCCCTGACCTTGTTCTGCATTGGAACGGCGTCGGCCTTTGGCTGGATGTTGGCCTATTACAAGATACCGCAAACGCTGCTGGCCAACGTCACCACCTGGGGCCTGGACATCACCGGCGTGGGCGTGCTGATTGCTGTCGTGTTTTTGATAGCGGGCACTTTTCTTGATGCGATTCCGGCCATCATCATCATCGGCACCACGCTGGCGCCCCTGGCGGCCTCGGTCGACATGCACCCGATTCAGTTCGCCATCATCGGCATCGTCTCCCTGGCCTTTGGCCTGGTCACACCACCCTATGGCTTGTGCTTGATGATTTCCTGCGCTGTCGCCAAAGTGAAACTGACCTATGCACTCAAGGACACCATGATCATGCTGGTGCCCATGTTGTTGGTGCTGCTGTCCCTGATCGTCTGGCCAGAAATTGCTTTGATTCTGCCCCGGTTAATCTCGCCGGAATTGATCAAATAATCAAGCTCGCACAAACAGCGTCTGCAAGGCGTCTGCGCCAACTTGTCGACTCCAGTGGCCGTGGACTGCGGGGTCAAAAGTGGCGCCGGTTGGCAACAAATCAGCCGAATAGAAATGCTGCCCCGGCTTGAAAATTCGCGAACTTCCATCTTGCAGACCAATTTCCATTTCACCGCCCAAGATAAACACCCACTGCGGATGTGGGCTGCAATGGAATTGACTTCGAAAGCCCACCGGACTCTGGCGCAATTGGTAGCCGCCTGATACAGCCAAAGGCGACAACTCAGACACGACCGTTCCTTCGGTCAAGGCCAGTGCCTC
>CAXNKH010000159.1:0-4755 GCA_964202765.1 Burkholderiales bacterium
GCCATCTGGTCAGTCGCAGTTCTACCCAACGCAGCCAACTCCGATGGCGCAAAGCCCGGTACAGCGCTGTCCGACGTAGCACTCACCAACTGGGCTGATCAGGTCTTGAAAAAACGGCTTGAGAACGTCCGCGGCGTTGGTTCAGTCAACCTGGTGGGGGGTACCAAGCGGGAAATCAACATCTACCTCTTGCCTCAGGCCATGGAAGCGCTAGGCATCAGCGCTGACCAGGTGGTGGCCGCAGTTCGGGGGGAGAACCAAAATCTTCCGCTGGGGGCCATCAAATCGAAAACCCAAGATCGAATGGTCCAGATTGATGCGCGGATGCAACGCCCAGAAGATTTCTCGGAAATCATCGTGGCGCGCAAGAATGGTTCTGGGGTGCGGGTTGCGCAGATCGCCCAGGTCGCTGATGGCGCACAGGAAGTTGAGAGCCTGGCTCTGCACAACGGTCAGCGCACCCTGCTGCTGTCGGTTCAGAAATCGCAGGGAGAAAACACCATCGACGTGATCGATGAACTGCAAAAAACAGTGATCGACATGGGTGCCAGCCTGCCCGCAGGACTGCGTCTGGAGCAGATCACTGATGGCTCACGCCCGATTCGCCTGTCAGTTAACAACGTGCGACGCACCTTGATCGAAGGCGCCTTGCTCACTATTCTGATCGTTTTCCTCTTTCTCAATTCTTGGCGTTCGACCGTCATCACTGGTTTGACCTTGCCGATTTCCCTGATTGGCACTTTCCTTTTCATGAATATTTTTGGCTTCACCATCAACATGATCACCCTGATGGCGCTGAGCCTGTGTGTGGGACTGCTGATTGACGATGCCATCGTGGTGCGCGAAAACATCGTCCGCCATCTGCACATGGGGAAAACCGCCTACACCGCTTCGCTCGACGGGACGCAAGAAATCGGCCTGGCTGTAATGGCCACCACGCTTTCAATCGTCGCAGTGTTCCTGCCCATCGGCTTCATGGGCGGCATCATCGGCAAGTTCTTCCATGAATTCGGTATCACCATCGTGGCAGCCGTCATGATTTCAATGTTTGTCAGCTTCACGCTCGACCCCATGCTCTCGAGCATCTGGCATGACCCCAGCATTGACCGCCAAGGCAAAACGGTTGTGACTTGGTACGACAAAACCATTGGCCGGGTCACGCACTGGTTTGACCACCTCACCGACCTCCTGTCAGACAACTACCAGAACCTGTTGCGCTGGTCTTTGCGGCACAAACTCGCCACCGTCTTGCTGGCGCTTGCGGTATTTGTCAGCAGCATTTTCATGGTTCCCCTGCTCGGAACAGAGTTTGTGCCGAAAGCTGACTTTTCTGAGACCTCCCTGAACTTCTACACCCCGGTGGGCTCCTCGATTGAGGTCACGGAAGCCAAGTCTCGCCAAGTACAAGCCATCCTGCGCGAATTTCCCGAAGTGAAATACACCTTGGCGACCATCAACACCGGAACGGCACAGGGGAAAAACTACGCCAGCATTTATATTCGCCTGGTCGACCGGATGCAGCGCAGCCGCAGCGCCGACCAGATGTCCAACGCGCTGCGTGAAAGGCTCAGACAAGTCAGTGGTATCACCGTCACCCATGTGGGATTGCTTGACATGGTCGGAGGCAATAAGCAGATTGAATTTTCATTGCAAGGCCCCGACCAGAATGAACTGGAACGACTGACCCAGCTCACCATCAAAAAAATACATGCCATTTCCGGGCTGGTGGATCTGGACACGAGCATCAAGGCCGACAAGCCGACCATCGCGGTTAAGGTCAAACGCGATCAGGCCTCGGATCTGGGTTTGAACGTGAGCCAGATTGCCAGCGCACTGCGCATTCTGGTGGCTGGCCAGAATGTAGGGAACTGGCGCGCCAGTGATGATCAGACCTACGATGTCAACGTCCGTTTGGCCCCGCAAGCGCGCCAAGCATCATCCGACCTGGAACGACTGCCTTTCGCTTTGGGCAACAACCCCGACGGCAGTCCCCGCATCGTTCGATTGAATCAAGTCGCCAATGTGCTCGACTCGACGGGTCCGAATCAAATCAATCGGCGCGATTTGAGCCGTGAAGTTGCCCTTAACGCCAACGCCTACAACCGCTCAGTCGGCGAGGTGTCGCAGGACATTCGAACGGCCTTGGACAGCATCGCCTTTCCTCCCGGCTATCGCTACCAATTCGGGGGATCCACAAAAAATATGACCGAATCATTTGGCTATGCCCTGTCAGCACTGATTCTGGCCATTGTGTTCATCTACATGATTCTGGCCAGCCAGTTCAAAAGCTTTCTGCAGCCTCTGGCCTTGATGACCGCCCTGCCCATGACGCTGATCGGTGTGGTGCTTTCGCTCCTGATATTTCACTCCACGCTCTCGCTGTTCTCCATCATTGGGGTGGTGATGCTGATGGGGCTGGTCACCAAGAATGCAATTTTGCTGATCGACTTTACAATTCGTGCCAGAGCCGAAGGGATGGAACGTAGCGAAGCCTTGCTGATGGCGGCCAAGGTGCGCTTGCGTCCGATCCTGATGACCACCTTGGCCATGATTTTTGGCATGGTGCCATTGGCCTTTGCACTGACCGAAGGGGCGGAACAGCGCTCACCCATGGGCCAAGCCGTGATCGGAGGCGTGATCACCTCCTCCCTGCTGACTTTGGTGGTGGTTCCCGTGGTTTATTGCTATATGGATGACCTGGCCGAATTCCTTAGCCGCCTATGGGCCGGAAAATCAAGCCAACCTCTGTAAAATCACGGCTCTGTAAAGACCCCTTTTGAAGTAAATCACATGAATTTGGAACAAGCACGATTCAACATGATCGAGCAACAAATACGTCCCTGGGACGTGCTCGACGCCCATGTACTGCAGCTGTTGTCGCTCGTTAAGCGCGAAGATTTCGTACCCGTCGGCCAAAAAACGCTGGCTTTCGTGGATATGGAAATTAACCTGCCCTGCGGTCAGTTCATGCTGGCGCCACGGGTTGAAGCGCGACTGCTGCAAGACCTGGCGCTGCACCGCCATGAAAAAGTTCTGGAGATTGGCACCGGATCAGGCCATATGGCGGCCTTGCTGGCCCATTGTTGCCAACAAGTCATCAGCCTGGAGATTGAGCCCGAACTGACTGAGCTGGCCCGCAACCAACTCCACCGCGCCGGCCTGCACAACGTCGAGGTCCGCCTGGCCGACGGTTCACACGGCGCCCCAGGCGACGGACTGTTCGACGTTATCCTGCTCAGCGGTTCGGTGGCTGAAATTCCGCCTGTCTTATTGGCCCAACTCAAGGTCGGGGGACGCTTAGGTGCCATTGTGGGCCACGATCCCATGATGCAAGCCACCTTTGTAACGCGTACCAGTGCGGCCGAATTCCGGACCACTCAGCGCTGGGACACCGTTGCACCGCGACTGCTGCATTTTCCCGAGCCCTCGCATTTCAATTTTTAATCTGCTTGACTGTTACCCCCATGATCGACCATGTTCACCCCTCAGACCTGAGCCACTGGCTGGCCCAGCAAAGCAGCCACGGCGCGCCTGTGGTCCTGGATGTCCGCGAACCGATGGAATTGGCCTTGGCCCGCATCACGGCCAAGAATTTCGAACTGCTGACCATCCCGATGGGGGCTATCGTGCAACGCCTTACAGAACTTGACCCAGAACGACCGGTTGCCTGTCTGTGCCACCACGGCAGCCGCAGCATGCAAGTCGCCAACTTTTTGCAAAGTCGCGGCTTCAAGCATGTTGCCAATATCACTGGTGGCATCAATGCCTGGTCAATTCAACTCGACCCCAGCATCGCCCTCTATTGAGTGCCAGTTAAGATTCTGTAATCCCTGTATTTCCCCGCGCCTCAAAGGACAACCATGACCGTGTTTCGTTTGCTGCCTCTTTCACTGGCCTTGAGCACGGCGCTCTGCGCCTCTGTTCAAGCGCAAAGCTTGGTTGAAATGTACGAGTCGGCCCGGGCCTTCGATGCCGCCTATCAGTCAGCCAAATCTCAATTCGATGCGAACCTGGCTAAAGCCGATCAAGCCCGCGCCGGAACTTTGCCCACCGTCAACTTGACCGCCAACGCCAACCAATCAAGTTTTTACAACAGCGCGCTTAATCCTACTGACCGCGATTTCAGTAACCGCACGATGGGAGTGACTGCGTTACAACCCTTGTACCGGCCAGCCAATTGGCTCACTTTCGAGCAGGGCAAGAAACAAAGCTTGTTGGCTCAGGCGGTATTGCGTACGGCTGAACAGGACCTGATCGTTCGCGTCAGTCAAGCCTATTTCGACGTGTTGGCTTCGCAAGACAGCCTGACCTTTGTGGTGGCCCAAAAAGCCGCTGTGGCCGAGCAACTGGCCTCGGCCAAGCGCAACTTCGAGGTCGGCACCTCAACCATCACCGACACACGCGAAGCACAGGCCCGTTATGACCTGGTGATCGCCCAACAAATCGCCGCCGACAATGATTTGCGAGTGAAAAAGATTGCGCTCGATCAACTCACAGGCAAGGCCGAAGCCAAACCCAAACCACTCAAGCTTCCCCTGGTGCTGCCGCCGCTGTCAGCCAACACCGTGACGACCTGGGTCGCTCGCTCGGAAGAAATTCTTCCTGCCATCCAGCAAGCGTTGTTGAACCTCGATGTGGCCAAGCTCGAGACCCAGAAAGCCGAAGCAGGCCACAAGCCAACGCTGGACCTGAGTGGCTCTTTTAGTGGAACCCAAAACGTCAGTGGCTCAACCACCCCGAACGTTGGTAACCACA
>CAXNKH010000160.1:0-4745 GCA_964202765.1 Burkholderiales bacterium
GACCTTTAGCTCTGTCCCCAACTGAGTAGAAATCAGCCATGGCCCGCAGCATCATTGACTTGTCGATTTATCTTGAAAACGACGTGGTGTCGGACCCGCCACCATTCGGGCCGAAGATCAGCTACTTCGATCACGACATGACGTTTGGCCAGATGGCACCCTTCTTTCCCGGCCTGAAAAAAGAAGACCTGCCTGACGGCGCAGCTTGGGCGATTGAGAGAGTTGAACTGATCACGCACAACGGAACCCATCTGGATGCGCCCTATCATTTTCATCCCACCATGAACCGTAGCACTGGCCAAGCCGAGCGCGCGATCACCATTGATGAAGTGGACCTGAACTGGTGCTTCCAGCCCGGCGTGAAACTCGATTTCCGTCATTTCCCCGACGGCTATGTGGTCAGCGCCAACGACGTGGAACAAGAGTTGCTGCGCATCTCGCACACGCTGCGTGATCTTGAGATTGTGGTGATCAACACCCGAGCCGGATCGCGCTACGGCCAATCCGACTATGTCAGTTCCGGTTGCGGCATGGGCTATGAGGCCACCATGTACCTGCTCGAGCGCGGAGTCCGGTTAACCGGTACCGATGCCTGGAGTTGGGACGCGCCCTTCGTTCATACGGCCAAAAAATACCAGGAAACGGGTGACGCTTCACTGATTTGGGAAGGTCATAAAGCCGGCCGCGACATCGGCTACTGTCATCTGGAAAAACTGCACAACCTTGAAGCCCTGCCGCCCGATGGTTTCATCGTCTCTTGTTTCCCGCACAAGATTCGGGGTGCCTCTGCTGGTTGGACCCGTGCCGTGGCCATCGTGGATGACACGTTGATGACGGCAATGTAGCCACCCCGTCCAATCGAGCCTGCGTTAAGACTAAACTGCGGTCCAATGGAGATCCAGATCACCAAGGAAAAGTTCATGAAGAAAGCATTGAAGTCGGACCCATTGAATTGGCCTCAGGCCGTGCATCGCCTGCTGGGCCAAAACGCCATCCGTCAAGTCGCTTTTGTTCCGGATGCCGGACACGCCACCTTGATCAACTTGTGCGAGAACGACCCCGCGATGCAGGTGGTTCGATTGACCAGCGAAGAGCAAGGTGTAGCGCTGCTGGGTGGCGCCTGGCTCGGAGGAGAAAAAGGCGTGTTGCTGATGCAAAGCAGTGGCGTGGGAAACTGCATCAACATGCTGTCGCTTTGCTCCTCGGGCCAGTTTCCCTTGTTGATGCTGATCACCATGCGCGGTGACCACGGCGAATTCAATCCTTCGCAAGTGGCCATGGGAGATGCATCGCAGACCGTGCTCGAAGCCATGGGCGTTTTGGTCAAGCGCGCCGACAGCGCTGAACAGGTGGTCGAGCAGGTGGCTGGTGCGCTCAGCATGGCCTACAACACCTACCGCCCGATGGCCGTCCTGATTGGCCAAAAAATAATGGGTGCCAAAGATTTTCATCAGCTCAGCAACCCCTCCCTCAACTAAGCTCATCACACGCATGAAAAATCTACTTCATCGACGCGCCGTGGTCACTGGCTTGCTGCGTGATCGCGGTGCATTGCTGGTCGTTGCCGGGCTCGGCGCTCCGGCCTGGGACATCACGGCGGCCGGCGATCACCCCCTGTCATTTCCGCTCTGGGGCGCCATGGGGGGTGCGGCGACCCTCGGTCTGGGCTTGGCACTGGCTCAACCCAAGCGCCAGGTGTTGGTCATCACCGGCGACGGTGAAATGCTGATGGGCCTGGGTTCGCTGGCCGTGATAGGGGTCCAACGGCCAGCCAACCTGTCGATTGTGGTGCTCGACAACGAGCGCTACGGTGAAACCGGCATGCAGCCGACCCATACTGCCCACGGCGTCGATCTGGCCGCGATGGCCAGTGCTGCAGGCTTCCCGCGAACCCGCATCGTGCGTAAGTCATCCGAGCTGCTTCAGCTCAGGGCCGATGTTTACGCCAGCAAGTCGGACGGCCCCCTGTTCGCGCAAGTCAAAGTGGACCCGGAAAAACTACCCCTGGTGTTACCCCCGCGTGATGTCGCCTATTTGAAGAGCCGTTTTCGAATCGCGCTGCTCGGGGAACAATCGGCCCACGATTAGATTCGCTGTCATCAAAGCCTATTTTTTTATTGATCAACAACCTTGCAGGACAGACCTTTAGCCCTGTCCCCAACTGAATAGGAGATAAGTTCATGAATCGCTTTCTTTTCTCTCGTCTGAGCTTTTTCTGCATGGCACTGTTCGCTTTCGCAAGCGCGCCAACCCTGGCACAAGACTGGCCGACCCGACCGGTCAAGTTCATCGCTCCGTTCCCGCCTGGCGGCTCACTCGATCCACTGGCGCGCTTGTTGGGACTCAAGTTGTCCGAATCGCTGGGTCAGCAATTCATCATTGAGAACCGAACCGGCGCTTCCGGCTCGATCGGTACTGCCTTCGCCGCCAAGTCGGCACCCGATGGCTACACCTTTGTGTTTGTATTCGACACGCACGCGGTGAATCCGACGCTGATTCCCAACATGTCGTTTGACACGCTAAAAGACTTGGCACCTGTGATGCTGATTTCCACCGCACCGATGGCAATTGGAACCGCTGCCAACAAGCCTTACAAGAATTTTTCCGATGTGATCATGGCAGCCAAAGCCAAACCCGACACCATCAGCTTTGGCTCGATCGGCAACGGCAGCCTGGGACACTTGACTGTGACCTTGGTACAAAAATCGGCTGACTTCAAGATGATCCATATCCCGTACAAAGGCGGCGGCCCCATGGTGGCCGACACACTCGGGGGTCAAGTTGAGATGAGCATCGGCTCGGTGGCGGTCCTGGCACCGCACGTCAAAGGCGGCAAGATGCGGGCGGTAGCGGTCACTGGAGAGAAACGCTCAGAGTCGATGCCCGATGTGCCGACCCTGTCCGAGCAGGGCTTCCCAGGCTTCTCGGCACTGGCCTGGTGGGGGGTGTTCGCACCGGCCGGTACGCCCAAAGCCATCATCGACAAAATAAACGCCGAATTCAGCAAAGCGCTGAACCTGCCTGAGGTGCGCAAGCAGCTGACCGAACAACTGGGGATGACGCTGGTGATCAGCAGCCCGGAGTATTTGCAAAAGTGGACGATGGGTGAGATCGAGCGCTGGGGCAAGGTGGTCAAGGACAACCAGATTCGGAACGACTGAACCCGGATTCAGGTCCGTTGCTCGCTGACGATGGGTGTGGATGGCGAGACGGGGTGCTCTGACCCGTTGCGTTCAACCTCGTTGCACTCAGGCCGCTGAACCGAGGTAGTAGTTCTTAACCAACTCGTTGCTTTGGAGTTCGCCGACTGTACCCTCGAACACGATTTCTCCGTGCACAATGATGTAGCCTCGGTCAACGATGCGAATCGCCTGGTTGAAATTCTGTTCGGCGATCAGTACCGTGAGGCCGTACTGCTCTTTAAGTTCTTTGATCTTGGTGATGGTGGTTGACACCAGCAGCGGCGACAGGCCAACCGAGGGCTCATCGACCAGCAGCAAGCGCGGCGACGACATGAGGGCCCGGGCAATCGCCAGCATCTGCTGCTGACCGCCCGACATGGACCCCGCAAGTTGACTGCGCCGCTCCTTGAGAATTGGGAATGCGGTGTAGCTGAAATCGAGGTTTTTCGCAATCTCGGTGCGGGCTTTAGGCCGAAAAGCACCAAGCAACAGATTCTCTTCCACCGTCAGCTTGGGGAACAAACGCCTGCCTTCGGGAACGATGGCAACGCCGAGATTGACGATCTCTTCGGTTGAGAGACGGGTCAGGTCATGGCGTTGGCCATCCATCTCCAACTCCAGCGTCCCACGGGTCGGTCGCACCATGCCCATCAGACATTTCATCAAGGTGGATTTTCCGTTGCCGTTGGTACCGAGCAGGGCCACGGTCTCGCCTTGAGCGATGGCCAGCGAGACCCCCTGCAGCGCACGAACAGCGCCGTAACCGGCGTCGACATCACGCACCGTCAGCTTCAATGAATTCGAATCAGACACCTAGATAAGCCCTCTGTACCTGGGGATCCTGGACGATGAACTCAGGTGTTCCTTCGCAAATGATTTCACCTGCGTCTAAGCAGATCACCCTTTGAGAAAAACGCATCACCGCCTGCATGATGTGTTCGATCATGATGATGGTGATTCCGCTGTCGTTGAGTTTGAACAAGATGTCGAGCACTTCGGTGATTTCGTTGCCCGACAAACCCGCCATGGCCTCGTCCGAAATCAACAGCTTGGGCCGCGCCGCCATCGCCCTGGCCAATTCCATTTTTCGCAATTCAACCTGCGACAACTGGCTCGAAGCGGTGTTGGCTTTATCCGCCAGCCCCATGCCCTCGAGAATATGCATCGCCTCATCGCGGGTGTCTGCCGTATGCAAGGAACCGCGGTGCGCCACGAACTCAAGCGGAACAACCAGGTTCTCCAGCACGCTCATGCTTTTGAAAGGACGGGGGATTTGAAAGCTGCGGGCAATGCCGCGCCGGGTACGCTGGTAGGCTGGCAGCTTGGAGATCTCTTCTTCGGCAAAAAAAATGTTGCCGCCGTCATGGCGCAACGACCCCGAAATGCAGTTGATCAAGGTGGTTTTGCCAGAGCCATTGGGTCCGATCAACCCAAAGCGTTCACCCTGGGCCACAGCCACATTGACTTTGGACAGTGCGGTGAAGCCCCCAAAATTTTTGGTCACGCCCTCAACCCGCAGCAAGGGCTGATTGGCCGGTGTGGTGTTCGTCGCACTCATGGCGT
>CAXNKH010000161.1:0-4710 GCA_964202765.1 Burkholderiales bacterium
CAATGATCGACTTGATTTCGGGCAATGTGAACATGATTTTTGTCTCGGTCTTGGAAACCTCGGCCCACATCAAGGCCGGCAAGCTGCGGGCCCTGGCCATCTCCAGCAAGAACCGGGTCGCTGCCTTGCCCGAGGTACCGACGCTGGAGGAAGCCGGGATCA
This sequence comes from Burkholderiales bacterium, assembly GCA_964202765.1. Lineage (GTDB taxonomy): Bacteria > Pseudomonadota > Gammaproteobacteria > Burkholderiales > Burkholderiaceae_C > CAXNKH01. The sequence goes on from CAXNKH010000161.1 coordinate 163, forward strand.
CTGGCGCGGAGTCGGGCTCCTGGCTGGGTTTGCTGGCCCCGATCGATACGCCTAAAGCCATTGTTGACAAAATTTCCCAGGACCTGCAACAGGTGCTGGCCATGGCCGACGTTCAGCAACAGCTGATGGCGCAAGGCGCGCTGGCCAAAGGCGGGACACAAGCCGATTTCAGCCAACTCATTGCCAATGATCGCAAGCGCTACGCCAAGATCATTCTGGACAACAAGCTCAGCGTGGATTGACCGCCAGAAATTCGCTAAACCGGCTCAAGTCGACGTTGCCGCCACTCAAGATAACGCCGACCCGCTGACCTTTTTTCAAGAAACCCGGCGCACAGGCCGCAGCAAAACCCAGGCAGCCGGTAGGCTCGACCACCATCTTCATGCGCTCGGCAAAGAAGCGCAACGCCGTCACCAGTTGGCCCTCGGTGACGGTCAGCACATCCTCGACTTCGTGCTGAATCACGGCAAAGGTGTACTGACCCAGATGCTGGGTCTGCGCCCCATCGGCAATGGTTTGGGGCGTCGCAATGTGCACGATCTTGCCGCTGCGCAAGGACTGCTGGCCATCGTTGCCGGTCTCGGGCTCGACGCCGTAAATTTTGCATTGGGGCGACATGACCCGGGTCGCCAGTGTGCAGCCACTCAGCAGGCCGCCGCCACCCAGGGGCACCAGCAGCACATCAAGTTCGCCGACTTCTTCCAGCAGTTCCTTGGCCGCCGTACCCTGGCCCGCCATCACATCAGGGTGGTCGTAGGGCGGAATCAGCGTCATGCCGCGCTGTTGCGCCAGCTCGCGCGTCAAGGCTTCGCGGTCCTGGGCGAAACGGTCGTAGAAAATCACTTCGGCGCCATAAGCCCGGGTGGCCTTGATTTTGGCTTGTGGTGCGTCCAGCGGCATCAGAATGGCGGCGGGCATGGCCAAAATGCGAGCTGACAGTGCGATGGCCTGGGCGTGGTTGCCCGAAGAGAAGGTGATCACGCCGGCCTGTCGTTGTTCGGCTGTGAAGCGAGACAGGGCGTTAAAAGCCCCACGGAACTTGAAAGCGCCCATGCGCTGAAAGTTTTCGCATTTGAAAAATAGGCTGGCACCGAGCTGCTCGTCAGCCGTGCTGGAGCGCAACACCGGCGTGCGGTGGGCCTGGCCTCGCAAGCGCAAGGAAGCAGCCATCACATCGTCAAAAGTCGGCAAAGTCAACATGGTTTAAGAACTTGTCCGGTCATCATGGCCATCGCGATTTATACCGGAGGACGCACCAGCCCCCCTATTGCAGGGTTTGCTTGAGTGACTCCGGCAGAACCAGGGGCATGACGGCGATACCTTCTTCCAGCAAAGATTCGGTTTCCTGCGCTGTGGCCTGGCCCCGAATAGCACGTTCCTGGGTTTCGCCATAGTGGATTTTTCGGGCCTCTTCGGCAAAGCCCTTGCCGACATCTTCGGTTTGATCGATGATGCGCCGCGCCACGCTCAACCAAGCTGCTTGCAGTGCTTGATCAGTGGGGCCCGAGACCACGGCTTGCGTTGCCAGGGGTTGAGGAGCAGCAGACACCGGTGCCGGCAACGCGTGTCCCAGGTTCAAGCGCGGCGCGCTGAGCAACTTGATCACACCGGTGTCACCACACAGAGGACATTCAACCAAGCCATTCTCCTGTTGCGCCAGGAAATCGTGTTCCGAGCCAAACCAGCCTTCAAACAGATGCTGTTGTGAACATTGAAGATTCAGGACTTTCATGGCCAAAGATTAGCTCACCTGAAGTGTCGAATCAAATAACGGTAGGTAAAACCTGGGAAAGCAAAGGTCAAGAACAGGGTTGCCGTGATCGCGTAGAACTCCCACTTCTGTGCTGCAATCTGTCCTGCGCGGTGTTCGAGTAACAAGCCGACCGAGCCTACGAGAAAATAAAAGAAAACCAGTTCAGCCAGTCGGATCGCCAGGCTCTTGGGCTGCTTCAGCAGCAACAAACCGAGCAGGCGTTGGCTGAAGAAAGGCAGATTGGCCGCCAGCAACGCCAGCAGCACCACAAACCAGACCGACACAGTTTGCGACATCAGTTCAACTGACCAGCATCTGCAAAATCGACCTGGCGCACAGGGCCAGCAAACCACCAGGCAACAAGCCCAAGACAAGCACCAACGCCCCGTTGATCGTCAGGGTGATGCGGACATCCATGGAGGATGAGACAGTGCTGGCCGTGATGGGTTCATCAAAGTACATGATTTTCACGACTCTAATGTAATAAAACGCGCCAATCAGGGACAACACGACGGCAAACACGGCCAGACCGATGTGCAGAGCCTGCCCCGTTGCGATCAGCGCTTGCAGCACCGACAGCTTGGCGTAGAAGCCCACCATGGGCGGAATACCCGCCAGCGACAACATGCAGACCGCCATGACGCCGGCGTAGAGGGGGCTGCGCTGGTTGAGGCCAGCAAAATCAGTGATCTCCTCGCTCTCAAACCCTTCGCGGGCCAGCAGCAGGATCACGCCAAATGTCGCCAGCGTGGTTAGCACATAGGTAATGATGTAGAACATGGCCGAGCTGTAGGCATTGGCCGCCGAATAGATGTTGCCGTCAACCACCCCAACCATCAAACCTAAAAGCACAAAACCCATTTGTGAAATTGTCGAATAAGCCAGCATGCGTTTGATGTTGCTCTGGGCAATCGCAGCCAGGTTACCGATCAACAGCGATGCGATAGACAACACCATCAACATCTGCTGCCAATCAATGGCCAGCGGCAACATGCTTTCAACCAGCAGCCGAATCACGATGGCAAAAGCTGCCAGTTTGGGGGCTCCCGCAATCAAAAGGGTCACTGCGGTGGGCGCGCCCTGGTAAACATCGGGAATCCACATGTGGAAGGGGGCCAAGCCAAACTTGAAAGCCAGACCGGCAACCACAAACACCAGTCCAAACACCAAGACCTGATGTTTAACATGGCCGCTGGCGATGGCCCGGAACACCGTGTTGATATCAAGCGAGCCGGTCGCTCCATACATCATGGACAGGCCGTACAGCAGGAAGCCCGAGGCCAGGGCACCCAGTACAAAATACTTCATGGCGGCTTCAGTGGCAACACCATGGTCACGCCGCAGAGCGACCAGGGCGTAGCTTGACAGCGTGAGCAGCTCCAGCCCCATGTAGATCACCAGAAAATTATTGCCCGAAATCATGGTGAACATGCCGAGCAAGGAAAACAGGCTCAGGCTGAACAGTTCACCGCCACGCAGCATGCCACGATCAGCAGCGTAGGGCCGGCCGTAGATCAGGGTGACCATAACGGCCAACGTGGCAAAGCACTTGAGCCAGTTGCCCATGGGGTCACTCACCACCATATTGCCAAAACCGTACAAGGTCACGCCACTGCTGGCGTAATAACCCTGCACCAGCGCCACAATGGCCAATGTCAACAAGGTCAGCACATAGGTAGCGGTGCGACGCTGACTGGTGACAGTGAGGTCAAACAGCAGGATCAAGCAGGCCATGCTGAGCAAAATGATTTCGGGGCAAAGGGTGACCCAGCTGAGGTTGTCGATCATCTGCTTGTCTTTCAGTTCAGTTTGGACAGCGCCATATGCTTGAGAAGTTCCAGCACCGAGGCGTCCATCACATCGGTAAAGGGCTTGGGATAAACACCCATGTACAGCACGGCAATGGCCAGCAGCGACAGCATCAGGAATTCACGGCTGCTGATGTCTCTGAGGTTCTTAACATCGTCGTTGGCAACCGGTCCGAGATACACCCGCTTGAACATCCACAAGGTATAGGCCGCGCCAAAAATCAAAGCGCTCGCAGCGGCAAAACCGAGCCAGAAATTGGATTTCACAGCCCCCAGAATCACCATCCATTCACCGACAAATCCGGCGGTTCCCGGCAAGCCGCAATTGGCCATGGCAAACAGCAAAGAGAAGGCGGCGAACTTGGGCATGGTGTTGACGACACCGCCGTAGCTGGCGATTTCGCGTGAATGGACGCGGTCGTACAAGACACCGATCATCAGGAACATGGCGCCCGAGACAAAGCCGTGGGCAATCATTTGCACCAGACCACCAGAGACCCCGAGTTCATTGAAGATGAAGAAGCCCAGGGTGACAAAACCCATGTGCGCGACCGAGGAATAAGCCACCAGTTTTTTCATGTCCTGCTGGACCATGGCCACCAGACCGACATAAACGACGGCGATCAGGGACAGGGCAATGACCAGCCAAGCCCATTCATAGCTGGCATCGGGCGTAATCGGCATCGAGAACCGCAGGAAGCCGTAAGCACCGAGCTTGAGCATGATGGCGGCCAGCACCGCAGAGCCCCCAGTGGGCGCTTCAACGTGGACATCGGGCAGCCAGGTATGGACTGGCCACATCGGAACCTTCACCGCAAAAGCGGCGAAAAATGCAAAGAACAACAGGGTTTGCACCCCTGCGTCCAGCGGCAGTTCATGCCAGCCCTGAATATCAAAACTGCCACCCGACTGGATATAGAGGTAGATCAGGGCCACCAGCAGCAGCAGCGAACCGAGCAAGGTGTAGAGGAAGAACTTGAAAGCGGC
>CAXNKH010000162.1:0-4661 GCA_964202765.1 Burkholderiales bacterium
ATCGTGGACAACACGGCGGGTGCCTCTGGCAGTATCGGTACGGCTAAAGTGGCCCGATCCAAGCCCGATGGACATACCTTGTTGATGATTCATGTCAGCCATGCCACCAATCAGGCGATGTACAAGAATTTGCCCTACCACCCGGTCGATGATTTCGAGCCAATAGGCCAGACTACCGAAGGCCCCATGGTGCTGCTCGCCAGAAAAGACTTTCCGCCCAAGGACGTCCACGAGTTTGTGGCCTACGTCAAAGCCAATGCGGGCAAGCTCTCAATTGGCCAGGCCGGCGTGGGTTCGGCTTCACACCTTTGCGCCTTGATGTTCATGGGTGCTCTGAAAATTGAATTGACGCAAATACCGTACAAAGGAACCGGCCCAGCGCTGAACGATTTGATGGGTGGGCAACTCGACCTGATGTGCGACCAGACATCGACCACCATCCCCGTGATCAATGCTGGGAAAGTCAAGGCCTATGCCGCCGCGGGTAAGAATCGACTGGCGTCCATGCCCGATTTGCCTGCCATCGCAGAAGCGGGGGTGCTGGGTTTGGACATCAGCATCAACTTTGGCCTCTACGCCCCCAAAGGTACGCCGCCGGAAGTGATCGAGAAGTTGTCGCAGTCTTTGCAGCTGGCGCTCAAAGAGCCCGAGCTGCGGGCCAAATTCGAAGTCATGGGCGTTGCGGCAGTCGCGCCTGAACGTGGCAAGCCAGAAGCGCTGCGTAAGCACTTAAAATCCGAGATCGAAACTCTTGGCGCTCTGCTCAGCAAGGCCGGCGTCCAAGCCAATTAAGCAAATACCACATGGTTCATGTTCTAGCCATCATCACCGCTCGGCCCGGTATGCGCCATACCATTCTTGGGCATTTTCGAGCCAATGTTCCTGCGGTTCAGGCTGAGCCGGGTTGCCTTGAGTATGGCGCAACGATTGACGCCCAAGCTGCTCCCCAGATTCAAACACCCGTCGGACCAGACACTTTCATCGTGGTCGAAAAGTGGGCGAGTATGGAGGCCCTGCGGGCCCATGGTGCAGCTCCGCATATGGCGAGCTATGCGGCCAAGACCAAAGAATTTATTGCGTCTCGGGTGATCCACATCCTGTCGCCCACTTGATTTGAAGACACAAGCTGGCCGTTCGACCCGATGAGAGCCCTACCAGGCAGTGCGGCCCGTGTGAGCGGCATCGACCTGCTGCTGATTCTGCTGGTGACCGTGTCTTGGGGATTGAACTACCCCATCATGAAATTCGTGGTGACGAGTTATCCACCCTCGACCTTTCGGGCCTTGACGTTTTTGTTGGGGACGCTGGCGATTGGTTTGTATGCGTTGACCAAAAATGAAAAACTGCTGATTCCGCGCGCTGAACTTTGGCTGGTCTTCAAACTCAGCTTGGGCAATATGGTGTTTTGGCATCTGGGATTGATTTATGGCTTGGTGTACCTGAGCTCGGGTCGGGCTGCCATCATTGGCTACACCATGCCGGTATGGGCACTGCTGGCAAGCCTGGTTTTTTACAAGGAGGCCATGACCTGGCCTGCGCTGGCGGGGGTGATTCTGGCCTTGTCGGCCACCCTCTTGTTGGCCGTGGGTGACGCCTCCAACCTGGTCAATCAACCCCTGGGAATTGCCTTGATGCTGTTTGCTGCCCTGACCTGGGGTATCGGGATTGCCATGATGAAAAACGCCAGGCTTTCAATCAATAACGTGGTTCTGAATTTTTGGAATTTGCTGATTGCATTTTTTATATTTGCTGCGCTGGCCCTGGCCTTTGAGCGTGATGTCTGGCGTTGGCCCTTGACGCTGGAGTGGCTGGCAATTCTTTATGGCGGCTTAGTGACGTTTGCCATCAGCTATGTGGCCTGGTTTCGAGTTGCTCGTAAACTCTCCCCGGCCACCAGCGGTCTTTCCATCATGCTGGTTCCGGTCTTTGGTGTTTTTGGCGGCTCTTTGGTCCTGGGCGAGGTGATTGCCTGGACCGATATTTCTGCCTTGTTGCTGATTTTGTTGGCGATGGCTGTGGTGTTGGTTCCCGCTCGTTCCCGCAGCCATGGCCAGTAATTAGTTCTATAAAGGCAGGCCTACTATGATGAGAAGAATTCCAAAGCTGGTTGCGCTTGGTTTGTCGTTGTTGTGTGGGCTCAGTCAGGCCCAAAATTTCAATTGGCGCGGAACGATCGCAGCGTTTGATGGAAAGACACTGACCGTGGCGTTGCGCGATGGTCAGTCAGTGGCGATTGATCTGCCCGAAGGCCTGGGAGTTTCCATCACCCAGCGATTCTCCATGGCCGAGGTCCGCCCTGGCATGGTGCTTGGCGTGACAACGGTGCAAAGAGCTGACGGTGCGACCGTGGCGATTGACGTTCGCCCCATCCCCGCCACTGCGCCACAAGGCTTGTCGCCCTATGACTTGCAAGCTCATTCAACCATGACCAATGCGGTACTTGAGGCTTCCGTGGCGGCCAGTGATGCGGACGAGATTCTGCTGAATTACAAAACCGGGGCCATCAAGGTGTTGGTCCCGCCCGGCACACCGATGTCCAGAGCGGCTCCCGGAAGCCGCAGCGACTTGAAACCAGGGGAGGCTGTATTTGTGGCTTCACGGCGCAATGACTTAGGCACTTTCACCGCGATTCGGGTTCAGGTCGCCAAAGATGGGGTTAAGCCAACGCAGTAAGGCGTCAGCCCTTAAACTCAGAGCCTTTCGTCAAACATCATTTATTTTCAGGAGAAAACATGCCCAAAGCGTATTGGATCAGCGCCTACCGCTCAATCACCGACACCGATGCACTGGCTGCTTATGCCAAACTGGCTGGGCCCTCACTGAGCGCTGCTGGGGGGAAATTTCTGGCGCGTGGTGTCCCGGCCGCTGTCAAAGAGTCTGGCGCCATGCAAAGAACCGTTCTAATCGAGTTCGAAAGCGTGGCCGCGGCTTTGGCCGCCTACGACAGCCCTGGCTACAAAGAAGCTTTGGCTGCACTGGGAACCAATGCCGTGGTTCGCGATATGCGAATCATCGAAGGTATTTAACCCGGGTTTAAAGCTCAGGGCTTTTTAACAAAACGCAGGGTGAAGCGGTCGCTCTCACCGATCGCTTGGTACTTGGCCCGGTCAACTTCTTTGAGTCTGTAACTAGGTGGCAAGGTCCAAACACCTTCCGGGTGGTCTTTGCTGTCTTTAGGGTTGGCATTGACCTCTGAAGTGCCCGTCAGTTTGAATCCGTGCTGCTCTATCAGGGTAATGGCCTCGTCTTGTCGAACGTAGCCTGAAGCCATCTGTTGCGCCTGGCTTAAGTCAGTTCGCCCACGATGATCCACGATGCCCAAGACCCCCCCGGGCTTTAAAGCTTTGTGGAAGACCGCCAAGGATTCTTTCAATTCATTGCGCTCCATCCAGTTGTGCAAGTTGCGAAAGCTGATGACAAAGTCGGCACTACCCACAGGCGCAATGTCGTGTCGGTCAGCGCGGAACTTGGTGATTTGGACTTGACCGTAGAGCTCGGGCTGGTCTTTCAGGCGTTGTATCAACTTGAGGTGGTCTGCGATGTACTGAGGTAGGGAGTCGTCTCGATCAGCCGCAATGTAGCGGCCCTGTCCCCTTAACCAGGGGGCCAAAATCTCCATGTAGTAAGCCCGACTACCTGGCAGAATTTCGACCACCGTGCTGTTGGGGTTGATGCCGAAAAAAGCCAGGGTCTCAGCCGGGTGGCGATGTGCATCACGCGCTACGTTCTCAGGACTACGGTGTTTCTGTCCCAACATGGGCAGGAAGAGATCAGCGTTTTGCCCCTGAGCTATCGGACAGAACAAACTAAGCACTAAGGAGGCCAAGCCAAGCCACGATTTTTTTGATGTTAAGGCGGATGTCATGTCAGTCCACGGAGTCAAGAAACAACAGTCTAAGCCATCTCGGAGTCGCCCTTCAGTCCTTTGCTAAATCACAGTTGGGGCATGATGCGGTTTCATTTTTGAACTGCGAACTGTGCCAGTTTCTTTCTTTCCAGTAGTTCACTCCAACTTAAGGCAACCCCATGATGAATTCAATTTCTCGTCGCCGTCAGCTGTTGCTGGCTTCGCTGGGCTGTGTTTTTGCGAATTTCAATAGCTGGGCCCAGGCCCCGAAGTTTCCGACTCGCCCCGTCAGAATGCTGGTGCCGTTCCCCGTCGGTGGCGGGGTTGATGCGGTCGCTCGACTGGTGGCCCAAATGTTATCGCAAAAGCTGGGGCAGCAGGTTGTGGTGGAGAACATCCCCGGGGCGTCTGGTCAAATTGGAACCCAGGCGGTCGTTCGCTCGCAAGCTGATGGTCACACCCTGCTCTTTGCCCCCCCGACACCAATCACCATTGCAGAACAATTTGAACCCAAGCCAGCCTACGATGTGGGACGTGATCTGGTTCCTGCGGCCTTGATTGGGCGAAATCCAGCCGTGATTGTGATCAACAGTGCGGTTAAAGCGAACACCTTGCAAGAGTTCTTTGCCCTGGTCAAACGTGAGCCCAGCAAGTATTTTTATGGTTCCTCGGGGATGGGCCATGCTTTCCATCTGACTTCGGAAATTCTTTTTACCCAAGCCGGCGTGAGCATGACCCACGTCCCTTACCAGGGCAGTGGACCTGCTGTGTTGGGTGTCCTCAGTGGCGATGTCCAATTCCTGGTGCAATCGGT
>CAXNKH010000163.1:0-4639 GCA_964202765.1 Burkholderiales bacterium
AAATGCAGCCAAAGCCAACAGCGCGCCCAAGCTCAAGGCTTGCCGAACCGATACAGCACCGCGGGTGACGGGTCGCAACGCCGTGCGTTTGACATGGCGATCAAACTCACGATCGGCCACATCGTTGAGGCAGCAACCGGCACTGCGCATCAAAATAGTTCCCAGGGTGAACACCGTCAACAAATGCCAACCCGGGAATCCCTGGGCGGCTATCCACAAAGCGCTGAGGGTGGGCCATAACAGCAGGAGCCAGCCTGCAGGCCGATTCCAACGAATCAGGTCAAGGTAGAGATGCAACATGAATCAGCTGCGCCCTGTGCCTTGGAGCAGTCCCACAAGGTTCATGACAATCGATGAACACCGGGCAACTCGCAGGCATAGACGGCATTGCGCAAAGTTGCAATCGCTTCATAACGCGGATAGCTACGCCGCCAAGCCAGCACCACCCGCCGCATTGGCGGTTCTCCGGCAAAAGGCAAATACTTCACGTAAGTGTTTTCAAGCGCGCGTTTTTTTGATTTGGTCCCCATCGCATTTTTCGGGATACTGAGTCGCGGCACCAAGGTCACTCCCATGCCCGCTGCCACCATGTGCTTGATGGTCTCAAGGGATGAGCCCTCGAAACTCTTGCGAATACCCTCAGTATTGCTGGAAAACCTGGCAAATTCAGGGCAGACTTCCAGCACATGGTCGCGAAAGCAGTGACCGGTACCGAGCAGCAGCATGGTTTCACGTTTGAGCGCTTCGGTGTCCACGCTAGGCTGCGTTGCCAGCGGATGTTTAGCGGGCACAGCAGCGAAAAAGGGCTCGTCATACAAAGGGGCTAGCGCCAACCCGGCGTCTGGGAAAGGCTCGGCCATGATGGCACAGTCGATTTCCCCGGTGCGCAACATTTCCAGCAACTTGAGGGTAAAGTTTTCCATCAGAATCAAGGGCATTTGCGGCGTGTGGGTGATCATCTGGCTCACCAGATCCGGCAGCAAATAAGGGGCGATGGTGTAGATCACGCCCAGCTTGAGCGGCCCGGACAAAGGGTTCTTCCCGCGCTTGGCAATTTCCTTGATGTGGGCCGACTGCTCCAGCACCGATTGCGCCTGGCGCACGATCTCCTCCCCCAGCGGGGTGACCGTCACTTCATTGGCACTGCGCTCGAACAGCTTCACCTCAAGTTCTTCTTCGAGCTTTTTAACCGCGACCGACAGCGTTGGCTGAGACACGAAACAGGCCTCCGCGGCTTTGCCAAAGTGACGCTCACGGGCCAGCGCCACGATGTATTTGAGTTCGGTCAGGGTCATGCCGCGATTGTGTCACCCCAGCGCAGCGAAGGAAACCCAAGAATGGGATAATTTCACCCAGTTGTGCACCCCCGCACGGCCACCCCGTAGTCAATCCTGAGGATGAATCGTGAGCCTTCTGTTTTCCCCTTATCTGCTGTCTTCTCCCCGTGGCGCTCTGGAATTGAGCAACCGCATTGTCATCGCCCCCATGTGCCAGTACTCTGCAAGCAATGGCGAGGCCACCGACTGGCATTTATCGCATTGGGGCAGCATGCTCAATAGCGGCGCAGCACTTTTCACTATCGAAGCAACGGCCGTCACGCAGCAAGGCCGTATCACTCCCAGCTGCCTGGGCTTGTGGGATGACCGGACCGAAAAAGCACTGGGTGACACCTTGGCTCGCGCCCGTAAACTGGCCCCGCCCATGCCGGTATGCATCCAGCTCGCCCATGCAGGCCGTAAGGCTTCCAGTGCGGTCCCATGGCAGGGCGGGCAACTGCTGACAGATGACCAGGGTGGCTGGCAACCGCACGGTCCCTCGGCCCTGCCCCAACTCCCGACCGAACCGCCACCGATCGAATTGTCATTGGCCCAAATGGCAGAGATTCGTGACGCCTTCGTGGTCGCTGCCCAGCGCTCCGAGCGGATTGGCATCGACGCCATCGAGTTGCATGCAGCCCACGGCTACTTGTTGCATACCTTTCTCTCACCCCTGTCCAATCAGCGCAGCGATCACTACGGTGGCAGCCTGGAAAACCGGATGCGCTTTCCACTGGAGGTATTCGCCGCTGTCAGGAAAGTGTTTCAAGGACCGCTGGGGATTCGGGTATCAGCCACTGACTGGGTTGAAGGCAGTTGGGATGTGGCGCAGACCTCTGAATTTTCACGCCAGCTCAAACTTTTGGACTGTGATTTCATCCACGTGTCATCCGGTGGTGCTTCTCCCCTGCAAAAAATCAGTCTGGGCCCCGCCTACCAAGTGCCGTTCGCCCGCGAAGTCAAACAAGCATCGGGGCTGACCACTACCACCGTCGGCTTGATCACCCAAGCTCAGCAGGCTGAAGATATTCTGCAAGCCGGTGATGCCGATCTGATTGCATTGGCTCGCGTCATGCTCTACAAACCCCGCTGGCCGTGGGATGCTGCTGCGACACTGGGTCAACAGGTCTCGGCCAGTTCCCAGTACTGGCGTTGCTTGCCGCGTGAAGCGCAAGCCATTTTTGGCAATGTCAAGGTTGGCGGGCGCTGAACCTGCGCTGGACCTGCTCTTAACCCACGACCAAACCGGCAGCGCCGATGCCGGCCATGCAAATGGCCTCATCTTCGTCTCCGGTTCCGCCGCTGGCACCGACCGAACCGAGCACCTGTCCGCTGGCATTCTTGATCAAAACAGCGCCCGGTTGCGGCAGCAATTTACCACCCGCAGTGGCAGCCAGGGGAACGAAAAAATTGGGGTTGTCTTTGGCCCGCAACGCCAACACCCGGCTCGACACCCCCATGCCCACCGCACCCCAAGCCTTGGCCTGGGCAATTTCAAAACGGAACATACTGGCACCGTCTTCTCTGGCAAAAGCCTTCAAATGGCCAGCCTCGTCGAGAACGGCGATGCCCATGGGCTTGTAGCCCGCTTCTTTGGAGCAAGCCAGTGCGCCGGCCAGAATTTGGTTGGCCTGTGCCAGTGAGAGTTGCTGCATCGCTTTGCCCTGTTGTGAACTGAGGCCAGAGTGTAGATCGGAAAATCAAGCCTTGAGGTAGTCTGACCGGCCGCCCAACCAGCGCGACACATGAGCTTGTGCCAACAGTGGGTATCGGTCGAGCATCAAGGGGGCCGCTTGCCGGGCCCAGTCCAGCAGCTCGCCATCGACAATCAAATCAGCAAAACGCAACAGCGCAGCGCCCGACTGGCGCGCACCCAAAAACTCACCTGGACCCCGAATTTCCAAGTCACGTCGGGCAATCTCAAAACCATCGATGGTTTCGACCATGGCACGCAAGCGAGCCCGTGCCAGCTCACCCAGACGGGGCGCATCGCCGGTTGAATACAACAAAACACAGGCCGAGGCTGTGCTGCCCCGTCCCACGCGACCGCGCAACTGGTGCAATTGACTCAGGCCAAAACGCTCAGCGTGCTCAATCACCATCAGCGAAGCATTGGGAACGTCCACCCCCACTTCAATCACCGTGGTGCTGACCAGTAAAGCCATCTCGCCTTGCATGAATTGGCCCATCACTGCTTTTTTTTCTTCTGCGCCCATGCGCGAATGCAGCAGACCCACGCTGACGCCCGGCAGTGCGGCACTGAGCTCAGCATGGGTCTGCGTCGCGTTGCGCAAATCAAGCGCTTCACTCTCTTCAATCAGCGGACAGACCCAATAGACTTGGCGCCCCTGAGTGAGCTGGGAACGAATGCGCTCTATCACTTCTTCGCGCCGTTTCTCGGCCACCAGCTTGGTAATCACCGCAGTTCTGCCGGGCGGCAGTTGGTCCAGGGTCGAGACATCGAGGTCAGCGTAATAACTCATGGCCAGAGTCCGTGGGATGGGCGTTGCGGTCATCATCAACAAGTGGGGCTCCAGCGATTGCAACGTAGTCTTGCTGCGTAAGGCCAGACGCTGAGCGACTCCAAACCGGTGCTGCTCGTCGATGATGGCGAGCGCCAGGTTTTTGAACTGAACCTGTTTCTGGATCACGGCATGGGTGCCCACCACCAGGCCGGCCTGCCCACTCTCAATCAGCGCTAGCATCTCGCAGCGTTCCTTTTTTTTCTGACTGCCCGTCAGCCAGGCCACACGCACGCCCAAAGGTTCGAGCCAAGCCACCAGCTTGCGAAAATGTTGATCCGCCAAGATCTCGGTTGGCGCCATCATGGCGCACTGCCAACCTGCGTCGATGCAAATCGCCGCCGCCAATGCCGCCACCACCGTCTTGCCCGAGCCTACATCGCCTTGCAACAAGCGATGCATGGGAATGGGCCGACTCAGATCACCGGCAATCTCCACTTGCACCCGGTGTTGCGCTGCCGTCAAGGAAAACGGAATGGCCTGCAGCAGACGCTGGTGCAAAGACACTGCAGACGCGTGCGCAGTGGCAGTTTGTGGTGTGAGGGCGACTGCCTGCATTTGGGCGCGTTCGCGCTTGGATTGCACTTGTGACAATTGCTGGGCCAGCAACTCCTCAGCCTTCAGGCGCTGCCAGGCCGGGTGACTGCGATCCTCCAACTGGGCCAGCGACACATCGGGCGTGGGGTGATGCAAAAAGGTCAATGACTGCTCTAAACCCCACCCAATCTTCTGTCCGATCCGGTCCCTTATCTCGGGCGGTAATGTGTCCGACAGATCGGTCTGGGCTAGGCCCCCCAGCAC
>CAXNKH010000164.1:0-4598 GCA_964202765.1 Burkholderiales bacterium
GGCAGCCAGAATCGGGTCCCCAGCCACTCCGGCAATGTCCAAGCCCTTGTTCTTGACCTCATGAAAACCAGCCAAAACTGAAGTGCTTCGGGTCGGCCAACTCCAGTTGATTTCATCTTCTGGTGTTGCTGTCAGCGATGGTGAATTGGTTGCGGATGCACCTGGTTCTGGCACCGGACTGCTTCTGACATTTGAACTGCTCACCGGTTTGCTCACGGCAACAGAACTGCTGGCTGAATTGGCCGAAGGGGGTTGCACTCGCAGCGATTGCCCGACCTCAATCTGATTCGGGTTGTCGATGTTGTTCCAACGTGCAATGTCGCGCCAGTTCTGACCCGTATCAAGGCCAATCCTGATCAGGGTGTCGCCCGATTTGACGGTGTAATGCTCGAGCCTGGCTGCCCTGTCCGGACTGGGGGCCACTGCCCCCGTTTTGGCTTTGAAGTCTGTCGTGACAGGCACGGTTCGCCCTTGGTCGACACCCCGGTCTTCGACCGGAGCCCGATTGATACGCGAAGAACAGCCCGCCAGTACGAAACCGATCAACAAACCGCCCCAGAACAGACGGTTGCGTACACCCAGCAAGACCATTTGTTTTCCTTTACGCCAAGCCCGATTTTAGAGGGACAAAGTGAACTGACTCAAGCACTGTTTGCTGCAAACCCTGTCCCGTCTTGTCGATCACCAACAAAGTCTGTTGCCGCCCGCCCTGCGCGGCCACCGGCGCCACCAGACGCCCGCCCTCAGCCAGCTGATCTATCCAAGCTTGGGGCACCGACTCGCCCCCGGCCGCGGCGATGATGGCGGCATAGGGTGCGCCCTTGGCATAACCGGCCATCCCATCGCCAAACAGGAGATGCAGGTTGGGCCGGCGCAAGGGACGCAAATTCTCGCGCGCTTTGTCGTGCAGTCCGCGCAAACGTTCGATGCTGTAAACCTCGCTGGCCAACAGGCTCAGTACGGCAGCCTGGTAACCACAGCCGGTTCCAATTTCCAGCACGCGCCCGAGTTGGCCCCGGGCGCCGTTGCGCAACAGCTCCAGCATGCGCGAGACCACGCCAGGCTTGGAGATCGTCTGCCCCAAACCAATCGGAAGGCTGGTGTCTTCATAGGCCTGCGTCGCCAGTGCGGTGTCGACAAAGCGATGCCGCTCCACCGTCCCCATGGCCTTGAGCACCTGAGCGTCGGTGACGCCCTCGGTAGCGATCTTCTGCACCATGCGCAGCCGCACCGCGCTGGAGTCCAGTCCCAGACCCTGGTCTAGTTGCCGCTTTTTAGGTGCTGGTGCTGCTGCTTTGATCAATCCTTCCAGACGGGCTGGAAAACCCGGGCGCTGCCTCATGGCGTGGGCCGGGCAGAAGCGCTTTCTAACCGAGCCGCAGTCTGTACCCAATAGCTCAAATCGTCATGGTCGGTCAGATCAACCATGAGCGGTGTCAGCGCCATGTGGCCCTGGGCTGTGGCGTGGAAATCGGTTCCGTCAGCACCGTCCTTGGCAGGGCCTGCGCCCCCGATCCAGTACATGGTTTCTCCACGTGGACTGGTTTGAGAAATCACTTTTTCAGCCGAATGGCGTCGCCCCAAACGGCAAACTTTCAGCGGCTTGATCTGGTCCAGTGGCAGGGCCGGAATGTTGACGTTGAGCAACCAGGGCTTGCGGCCCAACAGACTGAGCTCCGTCAACTGCCTGACCAGGTCACGCGCCTTGATGGCTGCTGCATCAAGGTGACGCCAACCCTTTTCGGTTTGGGAAAATGCGATGGCGGGAATTCCAAAAAGATAGGCCTCCATCGCCGCCCCCACCGTTCCAGAATAAATCGTATCGTCCCCCATATTGGCCCCATCGTTGATGCCTGAGACCACCAGATCGGGCCGATAACCCAGCAAGCCCGTCAACGCAATGTGCACACAGTCTGCCGGCGTGCCGTTGACATAGCGAAAGCCGTTGGCCGCTTGCTTGACATAAAGGGGGGAGTGCAGCGTCAAGGCGTTGGATTTTGCGCTGTTGTTTTGTTCTGGTGCCAGCACCTCGACCTCGGCCACGCCCTTGAGCGCTTGGTACAGGGCCACGATACCGCTGGCTTGGTACCCATCATCGTTTGAAATAAGTATTTTCATGTTCGCTTGCTAGTTCGGAGCATTGTAGGTGGGGCCTGAATGCAAAAAGTCTGCACGGACTCGAGTTTTTGGGGTAATTTTTCAGCCAATTCCCACTATCATCGCTGTCAAATCATGGGAGATCTGTTATGCATGCTTGGATTTGCGACAACCCGATTGGTGTTGACGCTTTGAATTGGAAAGAACTGCCAACCCCTCAGCCCCAGGGCGGTGAAGTTCTGATCGAAATCAGGGCCGCCAGCTTGAATTTTCCTGATCTGCTGATTGTGCAGAACAAGTACCAAATGAAACCCGCCCTGCCCTTTGTTCCTGGCTCGGAATATGCGGGTGTGATCAGCGCCCTCGGTGCCGGTGTGACCCATCTCCAAATTGGCCAACAAGTGGCCTGCCTCTCAGGGACCGGTGGCTTTGCTAGCCACACGATCGCACCCGCTACCCTCTGTCTGCCCCTGCCTGATAATTTTTCCTTTGTTGACGGAGCGGCATTGATCATGGCCTATGCCACGTCACACCATGCACTGATGGACCGGGCCCAACTCAAGGCCGGTGAGACCGTGCTGGTGCTGGGTGCCGCTGGCGGAGTCGGCAGTGCTGCGATTCAAATTGCCAAAGCCGCCGGTGCCCGTGTCATCGCTGCGGCTTCGACCGACGAAAAATGCGCGCTGTGCCAGACCCTTGGCGCCGATGCAACCATCAACTACTGCCGGGACAATTTGCGTGAGTCCATCAAGGCTTTGACCGATGGAAAAGGACCCAACGTGATTTACGATCCCGTCGGTGGCGATTTCACCGAGCCCGCATTTCGCTCGATTGCCTGGCGTGGCCGCTACCTGGTGGTGGGTTTTGCCTCGGGCCCGATTCCCAAACTGCCACTGAACCTGGCGCTACTCAAGGGCGCCTCGGTGGTGGGCGTGTTCTGGGGCGATTTTTCCAGGCGTGAGCCCCAAGCTAACCGAGCCATGATGACCGAGTTGACCCAATGGTACCTCCAGGGAAAAATCAAACCCGTGATCGACAGGACCCTGCCCATGTCCGAACTGAAAGCCGCTTATGCCCACATGGGTTCGCGCGGCGTCAAGGGCAAGTTGGTGCTGGTGAACTGAGAGAAACCAATCTCTTCGAAAAGGGAAAAGCCCACGTTTGTGGGCCATTTGGATTTACTCACTAACCCATGGATAGCCAGCTGTCATGAATCTCTCCCGCCGTGAATTTTCTTCTGTCCTGACTGCTGCTGCTGTGGCGGGTTTCCCATTGATGCGCGAGGCCAGCGCTAAAGAGGCTGAAAATCTTTACAACGTACCTAAAACAGGTAACGTGCATTTGCTGCACATGACAGACTGCCATGCCCAGTTGTTGCCCATTTATTTTCGCGAACCAAATGTGAATCTGGGTGTAGCGGGTATGCGTGGCAATGTGCCGCACTTGGTGGGGGAGCATTTGATCAAATATGCCGCGCTTAAAGCGGCCAGTCCATTGGCATATGCGCACACCTACGTAGATTTTGAAAAAAGTGCCAGGCAGTACGGCAAGGTGGGCGGTTTTGCCCATCTGTGCGCTTTGGTCAAGCAGTTGCGTGCCAGCCGCCCTGGTGCCTTGTTGCTCGATGGGGGTGACACTTGGCAGGGCAGCGCCACCAGCCTGTGGACCAACGCGCAAGACATGGTGGACGCCTGCAAACTGTTGGGTGTCAACGTGATGACAGCGCATTGGGAATTTACTTATGGTGAAGAGCGCGTCAAAGAGATCATCGAGAAGGACTTTGCGGGGAAGATTGATTTCGTTGCGCAAAACGTCAAGACCAAAGATTTTGAAGACCCGGTGTTCAAACCGTACGTCATCAAAGAAATGAATGGCGTGACAGTCGCCATCGTGGGCCAAGCCTTTCCCTATACGCCGATTGCCAACCCAGGCTGGCAAGTGCCTAACTGGACTTTTGGTATCCAGGATGAGCAGATGCAAAAAGTCGTCAACGAGGCGCGTGCCAAAGGTGCGCAGGCCGTGGTGGTGTTGTCGCATAACGGCATGGATGTAGATTTGAAAATGGCCACTCGCGTCACGGGTATTGATGCTATTTTGGGTGGCCATACGCACGATGGTGTGCCCGTGCCGACGATGGTCAAAAATGCAGGCCCTCCGATCTGGGAGGTGGTGGAGACCTACCTGAAAGACAGGAAGGTTATCAGGCCGATCAAGCTCTACAACCCCAAGTTGCTCAACCTCGACGGCAACCCTGGAATTGCTCTTTAACGCTTGCCCGAAAAATTTCAAACCTTTATTCTTTCAAGAAAATTACAATGTATTTATCTTCGACACCAAAATTTTTGACCACCGCATTCGCCGCTTTCGCTGTGTTTTTTAGCGTCTCTTTAAGCGCACTGGCGCAAGTCGATGTAAGCAAGTTGGTACCTGAGAAAAAGACCAGGCTGGATAAAAGCAATGTATATTTTGTAAAGTAAAGAGGATTCCCCGATTTTTAAACT
>CAXNKH010000165.1:0-4563 GCA_964202765.1 Burkholderiales bacterium
CTTCTGGCACGGCACTGCTCTTCTGAATCTCCAACGGCTGCAAATCCCGAAACCGTGCGATGCGGGTTTCCATTTGCTCTGGCGCGATGTGCAAGGTGTGCATGACGTTCTCCAGAAAGAAGTTCTGATTACCTCTGGCGGCGCAACTCTGTCATCGAGCCATAGACCAGTGTACCCATCTGCTCGCGGTAATATTTGCGGATCTCACCAGGTGCGGCGGTGCCAACGACCACGACCAGCCGCTCCTGCGGATCAGCCCAAAACTGCGTGCCATTGGCGCCATTCCAGGTGAAGTCACCCTTGGTTCCTGGCGTAGCCGCAACCCCGTCGTTCAGGCGAACTGCGACGCCCAGGCCCCAACCATAGCCGTCACGGTGGGGTTCGGTTCCGGGCACCTGGTTTCTGATGTTCGCCCCGAGGTGATCGCTGGTCATCCATTCAACGGTCTTGGCGCTCAATACGCGGCGGCCGTCAATGCTGCCGCCGTTGATCAGCATCTGCCCGAAACGCAGGTAGTCGCCCACCGTGCCGAATGCGCAACTACCACCGCAGTCGAACTTGTTGTTGTTTTCCAGACTGGCAATCCGCTGGGGCTTGCCAGTCATTGGATCGACCGGTAGCGGCCGCGCAATTCGACTACGTTTGTCTGGCGATATCGCGAAAGACGTGTCGGGCATCCCGACCTTGTCCCACACGGTCTCTTTTAGATGCTCACCCAGGCGTTTGCCACTGACTTTCTCGATGACCAGGCCCAACACATCGGTCGAGAGGCTGTAGTCCCATACCGTTCCCGGCTGGTGTAGTAGTGGCAGAGAAGCGAGCTTGCCTATCAATTCGTCGCCTGAGTACTGCACCGCAGCCGGCGCTGATCCGCTGGGGTAAAGTTTATGCACAGGCGAGTTGCCGCGCCCCCCGTAAGTAATGCCTGATGTGTGGCGAAATAAGTCGTGTATGAAGATTGGACTGGCGGGTTGAGTCGAGATTTCTCCGCTCGCGGAGATCACACCGACGTTCATTTTTGCAAAAGCGGGAAAGTATTCGTCGAGCCGTGATTTGAGTGGCAGGCGGCCTTCCTCGTTCAGCGCCAGACCTCCGACAGAAGCCATGATCTTGGTCATGGACGCGAGCTGGAATACCGCATCGAGCGGCATCGGTGTCGACGCCGTTTTATCGAGAAAGCCATGCGACTTGTAATAGACGAGCTTGCCATCGCGTGCGATGGCAACCACGGCGCCTGGCACGCGGTTGGCTGCGATTTCTCGGGCGAAAAATCGGTCGATGCGCGCCAAACCCTCAGTTGAGAAACCGGCAGCTTCCGGTGCGACCCGCGGCAAAGGCTGTGCGAACACGCCGGTTGACAAGATTGTCATCAGGCAATAAGCAGTCATGCGTTTCATTTTTGTTTTGTCTTGAGTGATGGAAAAAACATCATAAAGGCTGCCACGATCAAGGTTGCATGAAGTTCCCTTAACCCTGTCGCAGACTCGACACTTCGTTGGTCAGCGTGGTTCGGCGTAAATCACGTACGGCCAAAGGGTCATAACGGCGGGCCCGGTGCATGGTGACTCGGTTGTCCCACATCACCAGATCCCATGGCCGCCAAACATGGGTGTAGACGAATTGGCGTTGGGTCGCGTGCTCGGTAAGGTCGCGCAGCAAGGCGCGTGCCTCAGGCACGGGGATGCCTTCGATGCCGCCCGCATGGCTGGCCAGATAGAGCGACAAGCGGCCGGTGCCGGGATGACGGCGCACCAGGCGTTGACGCACCGGCGCCCATTTAAGGCGCTCGTCCTCGGTGAAGTCGTCAAAGCCCAAAATGCCGCGTGAAAAAATCTGGCTGTGCAGGCAAATCAGATCATGAACTTCGCTTTGGGTTGCCTGGTCCAGCGCGTCGTAGGCTGCGCGCATATCAGCGAACTCGGTGTTGCCGCCGCTGGACGGAATCTGGCGCGCCGACAACAGCGAATATTTGGCTGGTACTTCCTTGAACGAGCTGTCGGAGTGCCAGAGCTGGTTCCCCAAGCCGAACAGGCGACGACGGTCGTCCCGGGGCAGTAACTCACCGTGTTGGTCCAGGTTAGAAATGTCGTTGAGGTCTAGACTGACGCGGCGCTCTTGCAGCGGGCCGATATCGCCGGTGGCCTGCTCCAAGGGCCCGAGCTGGCGGCTGAAGGCCACTTGACTTTCGTCGTCGAGCCGCTGGTCGTGAAATACCAGCACGCCAAAGCGGTCCATGCCGCCATGAATGGCGCCGACCTCGTCATCACTCAATCGGCGACTCAGGTCAATGCCGGAAACTTCGCCGGCGAAAGTAGCCCGGTCAACGGAATCAATTGGCTTAACTTCAAAGCTCATGCTTACTCCACAGTCAGTTGTTGCTGGTCATCAGTTGGGCTTGATGTCGGCTTGGCGTATCACCTTGCCCCATTTCAGCGATTCGGCTTTGACAAATTCAGCAAATTCCTCGGGCGTGCTGACAGCAGGGTCGATGCCTTGAGCGACCAGTTTGTCGCGAATTTCGGGCAAGTTAATAACCTTGGCAATTTCGCGCTGGAGCTTTTGGATAATTTCTTTCGGTGTCCCGCTCGGAACCATCATGCCGTACCAGTTGACGGCCTCTAGCCCAGGCACGGACTCATTGGCTGCCGGCACATCCGGCAGGATGGACAAACGCTTGGGTCCCGTACTGGCCAGGACGCGTAGCTTACCAGCCTTGACATGCGGCAAGCCAATGGCAACGGCGTCAAAGCCCAGCTGAACTTGACCACCGAGCAAGTCGTTCATTCCTGGCGCGCTGCCCTTGTAGCTGACATGAACGGTTTTGATACCAGCCAGCATATTGAGCATCTCACCGGTCAGGTGGGGCAGCCCGCCATTGCCGCTGGAATAGAAATTGACTTTCCCGGGATTGGCCTTGCCATAAGCGACCAATTCACCGAGGTTCTGCGCCGTAAACTGGGGATGGGCATAGATCAGAAAAGGGACCGAGGCGACCTGCATCAAGGGCGCCAGGTCCTTGTCGATGTTGAACGGCAGGTTGGGCATGAACAAGGGGTTGATGCTGATATTGCCTGTGGTTCCCAGAAACAACGTGTAGCCGTCGGGTGGCGCCTTGGCCACCAGGTTGGTTCCCAGAATACCCGCCGCCCCAGGCTTGTTGTCCACCACCACGGTTTGGCCCAGAGCCTCAGAGAGTTTGGGCGCGATGATGCGCGCCATGATGTCAATACCTCCACCCGGAGGAAACCCGATCACGATGCGAACCGGCCGATTCGGAAACTCCTGCGCTAGCGCCGAGCCCATCCCGCCCAGGGCGAGAACACACAGGACTAGCGTCGACAAGGCACGATTGAACATTAAAAATACTTGATTGGAGGTGGAAGTGGGGATGGAGGTCATGGTGCGTCCGTGGTGAGATGGCTGACAGATTTTCAATCGTAGTATATTTTCGGTCTCTCCTTGATCAGGCCATTCCCTATGCAGCAGCAGGTTCATGTTTACGCCGGTACCGCAGGCCATTCAGCCTGGTTCAGCGAGGACTTGGGTCAGACCTGGGTCCATCCCAACAGCAACTCTGGCATGTACCTGGAAGCGCGGGTCTGGTGTTTCTCAAGTCATCCGGAACAGACTCAACACCTGTTTGCCGGTACCGACATGGGCTTGTTTCGCTGGGATGAAGCCCCCGCCCGCTGGACCCTCTTGCCCTGTCCGATGCAAGACGTCTGGGCTATCGCGCAAGACCCGCACGACGCCCGGGTGCTGATTGCAGGCGGCCGACCCGCCTGCTTTTACCGATCGGAAGATGATGGGCAACACTGGGAAAAATTGGTGGTACCCGGCATCAGTCAGTACTCTGAAATCAACATGGGGCCGACCCGGGTGACCCAGATTTTGTTTGATCCAGTCACACCCGATGTGGTCTGGGCCACGGTCGAGATCGGTGGCATCTACCGCAGCCAGGACCGGGGGCGAAACTGGACACTGAAGGACCAGGGATTGATCTCGGCCGATGTTCATGGCATCGCCGTGGTGGCTCGCGCTGGCTTGGAGCCGCTTGTCTATGCCACCACCAACAAAGGCTTGCATGTGAGCGTTGACCAAGGCGAAAACTGGCGCTTCCAGGAACTCGATTCACCGTGGCAATACACCCGGGCCATCGTTGCCCGCAGTGACGACTCGTCTATTGTTTTCCTAACCAACGGCAACGGCCCACCTGGCAACGACGGACTTCTGCTGCGCAGCACCGACCATGGCCAGCGCTGGCATGAGATTGAATTGCCAGGTGAACTCAACAGCACGCCATGGTGTCTGGCGCTGGATCCCGTGGATCCCCTGTTGATTTTTCTCGCCACCAACCTGGGGCAGTTGTTTCGCTCGACCGATGGAGGGGAACATTTCGAGCGATTGCCGCACGAATTCGGAGAGATCCGGGCCCTGCACTGGCGCAATTTGCCCGCGGGCCTGCGCCAACAAGCCCACTCCATCACCCGCCCCATACTCAAGGCCGCACAAATTCGCATCCTCGCCGCCACCTGAATTGACTGACACCATGCGAACTCGATT
>CAXNKH010000166.1:0-4549 GCA_964202765.1 Burkholderiales bacterium
GTGCTGGACTTGGGCGTTGACATCATCAACGACATCTGGGCCTTGCGCTGGCAGGCAGCGCCAATGCATGCCAACGTCAACACAGGGCAGAGCGCCAAGGCCTTGCTGGCGCGTCATCCGAACTGTGGCGTTTGTTTGATGCACATGCATCGCGAGCCGCAATCAATGCAGATCGAACCGATGGAGGGCGACGTGGTGGCCCAGGTCATCTCTTTTTTGCGTGACTCGGCACAGGAACTGGAAGTCCTGGGTGTGCAAAGAAACCGAATCGTGATCGATCCCGGTATTGGTTTTGGAAAAACTGCGGCCCAAAATTTTTCATTGCTGGCCGAGCAAACCCGGTTGCTGGCTTTAGGCTATCCCGTGGTGACAGGCTGGTCAAGAAAATCCTCTTTGGCGGACTTGGGCCGCGGACTGACCCATCCAACCCCTGCGCTTTTGACTCATGAGCGCTTGGTGCCCAGTGTTGCCGCCGCTTTGCTGGCGGTCCAGCGCGGCTCGAGAATCGTTCGGGTTCATGATGTGCGCGAGACGGTGTTGGCGTTGCAGGTGCTGCACGCTCTAGAATCGAATGCATCCACTTCACACAGACAGACCTAGGCCTATCCATGAGTAGAAAATATTTTGGAACCGATGGCATTCGGGGCACCGTGGGGCAGTCGCCGATCACGCCAGACTTTGTTCTGCGGCTGGCGCATGCCGTGGGCCGGGTCCTGAAGCGAACCGAAGAGCGCCCGACGGTTCTGATCGGCAAGGACACCCGAATTTCAGGCTACATGCTCGAGAGTGCCCTGGAGAGTGGCTTCAATTCGGCAGGCGTTGATGTGGTGTTGCTGGGACCCCTGCCGACGCCGGGCGTGGCCTACCTGACCCGGGCTCAGCGCGCCTCTTTAGGGGTGGTGATCAGCGCCAGCCACAATGTCTTTTCTGATAACGGGATTAAATTTTTCAGCGCCCGGGGTACCAAGCTCGATGACGCCTGGGAGCTGGCCGTTGAAGCTGCGCTAGGGGAGCCACCGCAATGGGCCGATTCGGCCGCACTGGGTAAAACGCGCCGGCTCGATGATGCGGCGGGTCGTTACATTGAGTTTTGTAAAGCTACTTTTGCTAACGACCTCACCCTCAAGAGCTTGAAAATCGTGGTCGATGCGGCGCACGGCGCGGCTTATCTGGTGGCCCCCAAAGTATTTCACGAGCTCGGAGCCGAGGTCATCTCGATTGGCTGCGCCCCCGATGGTTTTAACATCAACCATGAGGTCGGAGCCACCCATCCAGCTGCCCTGGTCGCGGCGGTGAAAGCGCACCAGGCTGACTATGGCGTGGCGCTCGACGGCGATGCCGACCGATTGCAACTGGTCGATGCCAATGGGCGTTTGTTCAACGGCGATGAGATTCTCTACCTGATGGTCAAGCAACGGATCGCTTCGGGGGGGCGGAATCAAGGAGGGCGCAAGGGCGATTCGGTTCCGGGCGTGGTGGGAACACTCATGACCAATATGGCGGTGGAACTGGCCTTGAAGGCCCAGGGCGTGGCCCTGGTACGGGCCAACGTGGGCGACCGGTATGTGCTCGAGGAGCTCGAAAAGCAAGGCTGGCTGCTGGGTGGTGAAGGCTCGGGCCATTTGTTAGCGTTGGACAAGCACAGTACAGGCGACGGACTGATTTCAGCGCTGCAGGTGCTGCAAGCCTGTGTCCAAAGCGGTCAGACCCTGGCTGAGTTGCTCGCAGACGTGGTGTTGTTTCCTCAAACCCTGATCAACGTTCGCCTCAAGCCGGGTCAGGACTGGGAAGCCAACCCTGTTTTGGCCAGCGAAACGCAGGCCGTGGAGAAAGAATTGGGCGACAACGGTCGCGTGTTGATTCGTGCCAGCGGAACCGAGCCGCTGGTGCGCGT
The DNA here is from genome assembly GCA_964202765.1 of Burkholderiales bacterium. Taxonomy (GTDB): domain Bacteria; phylum Pseudomonadota; class Gammaproteobacteria; order Burkholderiales; family Burkholderiaceae_C; genus CAXNKH01. Next base: position 1,895 of record CAXNKH010000166.1, read on the forward strand.
GATGGTGGAGGCGCGCGATGCCCAGCAGGCGCAATCCTGCGCCGAACGCATTGCTGCGACTTTGAAAGTCTGATGGTGCAGGCGGGGATATGAGTCACGCCCTGTTGCAGTCGATGCTAGCCTTCGCACCAGCGCTGCCCCTGGCTGTGGCTTACAGCGGAGGTGCGGACTCCACCGCCTTGTTATTGGCTTGCGCCGAGAAGTGGCCGGGTCAGGTGATCGCCATTCATGTGCACCATGGATTACAAGCCGCCGCCGATGACTTTGAGCGTCATTGTCAACACTTTTGTCATAACCTTGGCGTGCCGATCAGGGTGCGGCGGGTGAACGCCCAAGCTGCCAGCGGACAAAGCCCGGAAGACGCTGCCCGACGCGCCCGTTATGCGGCGTTTCGTACGCTTGTAAATGATGAACCTGCATCGATGAAAATTCGATCAGTTGCCCTGGCGCAGCACGCTGACGATCAGATCGAAACTCTGTTGCTGGCCTTGAGCCGTGGCGCTGGCTTGCCCGGCCTGAGTGCCATGGCGGCAACTTGGCAAAGTGAGGGGCTTGATTTTTACCGCCCCTTGCTTAATGTTCCAGGCGCTGAGCTGCGGGATTGGTTGCAGCAACGAAAAGCCGCTTTCATTGAAGATCCGACCAACACCGACCAAGCCTTCACCAGAAACCGAATTCGGGCCCTTTTGCTGCCTGCTCTCGACACGGCGTTCCCGCAATTCCGACAGACTTTTGCCCGCAGTGCCAGTCATGCAGCTGCAGCGCAGACGCTGCTGCTGGAGGTGGCGCAGCAAGACTTGCTGGAGGCCGGGCCAGCGCCCGTGATCAAGAAGCTGCAGGCGCTGAGCCGCGTGCGGCAGGCCAATTTACTCAGGCACTGGCTCAAGCAGTTTTACCAGGTGCAGGCCAGCACTGCCCAGATGGAAGAATTACTGGATCAAATCGGCGCCTGTACCACCCGGGGTCATCAGATCCAAATCAAGGTCGGCTCCGGCGTTGTGCAGCGCCAGGGCGAACAACTGGATTGGTACAATCGTTAGGCTTTAAGCTCCTTCTCAACAGCGCAGGACAGGGCTGAAGGTGGGTTGCCCAAGATTTCATTCGGCTGAGGATTGGGCTAGCTTGCGCTTCGATCTGACCCGCACAATTTGTTTCTGTCATGGCATTGATCGTTCATAAATACGGTGGCACTTCGCTGGGCTCGACAGAGCGCATCCGCAATGTCGCCAAACGCGTCGCCAAATGGGCGCGTGCCGGCCACCAACTGGTGGTGGTTCCCTCGGCCATGAGCGGTGAGACCAATCGTCTGTTGGGACTGGCCAAAGAGCTTGCACCGAGCAAGGAGACCGACGCTTACAGCCGTGAACTCGACATGCTGGCTTCTACCGGAGAGCAGGCTTCCAGCGCCTTGCTGGCGATTGCCCTGCAAGCAGAGGGCATGGAGTCGGTCAGCTACGCGGGCTGGCAGGTTCCGATCCGAACCAACAGCGCCTACACCAAGGCCCGCATTGAGTCGATCGACGATAAAAAAGTACGTGCTGATCTGGCTGCTGGCAAGGTCGTGATCGTTACCGGTTTTCAAGGCATGGATGAAAACGGCAACATCACCACCCTGGGTCGGGGCGGCAGCGACACCTCGGCCGTGGCCGTGGCAGCTGCCATGCAAGCCAAAGAATGTTTGATTTATACCGATGTGGACGGCGTCTACACCACGGACCCGCGGGTGGTGCCGCAAGCTCGTCGTCTAAAGACGGTGAGCTTTGAGGAGATGCTGGAGATGGCATCGATGGGCTCCAAAGTACTGCAAATTCGTTCAGTCGAGTTTGCCGGAAAATACAAAGTTCCTCTGCGCGTTCTTTCCAGTTTCACGCCCTGGGACATCGATATTCAGGAAGAGTCCCAGTCGGGCACCTTGATTACTTTTGAGGAAGACATACACATGGAACAAGCTATTGTTTCCGGCATCGCTTTCAATCGCGACGAGGCCAAAATCTCGGTTCTGGGTGTGCCTGACCGACCCGGTATCGCTTATCAAATTCTGGGCGCCGTGGCTGATGCCAACATCGAGGTTGATGTGATCATCCAGAACCTGAGCAAGGACGGAAAAACCGATTTCAGTTTCACCGTCAACCGCAATGATTACGCCAAAGCCATCGACATGCTCAAGGAGCGGGTGCTGCCTGGTCTGGGCGCACACGATGTGGTGGGCGACACCCATATCTGCAAAGTCAGCATCGTTGGTATCGGTATGCGCAGCCATGTCGGTGTGGCCAGCATGATGTTCAAGGTGCTGGCCGAAGAGGGCATCAACATTCAGATGATTTCGACCAGCGAAATCAAAACCTCGGTGGTGATTGATGAAAAATACATGGAGCTCGCGGTGCGCGCTTTGCACAAGGCTTTTGATTTAGAGAAAAAACCGACCTGAATTAAGTTTGCAGTCGTGAGATAATCACAACTGTCTCAGGAATCGTGACCGAGTGGCCGAAGGTGCTCCCCTGCTAAGGGAGTATAGGGTGTAGAGCCTTATCGAGAGTTCGAATCTCTCCGATTCCGCCAAATAGAAACCCTAAGTGATTAATTTACTTAGGGTTTTTCTTTTGAGCGATCTAAAAGTGACCTCAAAAGATCATCTGCAAAAGCGCTGACGGTTAG
>CAXNKH010000167.1:0-4540 GCA_964202765.1 Burkholderiales bacterium
GGCCGGTCCGAGAACGCCCCACCAAGCTTCAGCCTCAAAGCCGGCCAAACCTTGCTCTGCGACGGTCGGGACATCGGGCAGCTGTGCCATGCGACGCGGTGAGGTTACGGCCAGTGCGCGCAGCTTGCCGCTGGCCAGATGGGGCGCCCACAGGGCATAAGTGGCCATGGTGACAGGAACGTGACCGGCCACGCCGTCAACTGCCAGGGGGCCGCCGCCTTTGTAGGGAATATGAGTCCAGTCGACCTTGTACTGGTTCGCCATGGTGGTCATCGCCAGGTGCGCCAAACTGCCCGATCCAATCGTGCCGTAGCTGATGGCACCAGGTTTGCTGCGGGCCGCTTGCAGCATTTCGCCAAAAGTTTTGTAAGGTGTGCTGGCGTGCGCCGTGACGACCATGGCCCCTTTGCCAATCAGCGTGACGGGCGACAAATCTTTGAGGGTGTCAAACGACAGGTTGGGGATCAGGCTGGGGTTGACACCATGGGTGTCGAAAACAAAAACCCAGTTGTTGCCATCCGGGGCAGCCTTGGCCGCAGCCGACGTACCAATGGAGCCCGAGGCGCCAATCCGGTTCTCGATGATGATGGCTTGGCCTAAGGCCTGTTGCAAATGCGGCTGCAGTAAACGGGCAATTTGATCAACCGTCCCGCCGGGCGGGAACGGATTGATGATCTTGATTGGCTGGTTGGGCCACTGGGCGCAGGCTGCACCGGCAAAACCCAGCAGGAAAAGAACCAAGATTTTTTTGAGCCACAGCATGCGAGCCTCCAGATGGGTTGGGGTGAATCCGAGAATAGATTGTGCAGCAGTCGGGATCACCCTGTCCTGATCGGATCCAATCCAAATCAAACCTTCGCCTACAAGCCGATCAACTCAGGACAGGGTCAGGCCGAGCTACTTTACTGTGCTAACCAGGCGCCGTCCATGTTCCAAGCTGCACCGCGCACGTTATTGGCAGCGGATGAACAGAGGAAAACAGCAAGCTCACCCAACTCTTCGGGCGTGGTGAATTGCAGCGAGGGTGATTTTTCTCCCAGTAACAGGATGCAGGCTTCGGTATTGGAAATGCCCAGGGCTGCCGCCTTGGCATCAACTTGTTTTTGTACCAGCGGTGTCAATACCCAGCCTGGACAAATCGCGTTGCAGGTCACACCACTGGTGGCATTTTCCAGCGCAGTGACCTTGGTCAATCCAACAATGCCGTGCTTGGAGGCGACATAAGCCGATTTCTCGATGGACCCGACCAAGCCGTGGGTCGATGCAATGTTGATGATGCGGCCCCAGTTGGCGGCCTGCATGGCAGGCAACGCCAAGCGCGTGGTGTGAAAGGCGCTTGACAGGTTGATGGCGATGATAGCGTCCCATTGTTTCACCGGAAAATTCTCAATCCGCGCCACGTGCTGGATCCCCGCGTTGTTGACCAAAATGTCGATTCGCCCCAACTCAGCGGCGGCGTAGCTCATCATCGCGCCAATTTCTTCGACTTGACTCATGTCTGCGGGGTGGTACAGCGCCTTGACACCCAGTGCCTCGATTTGGGCTTTGGGGCCAGCATTGTCGCCAAACCCATTGAGCATGATGTTGGCGCCTTTCATTGCCAGCGCTTTGGCAATGCCCAGCCCTATGCCGCTGGTTGAGCCGGTGATGAGTGCATTTTTTCCTTGGAGCATGGTGTCTTTCTAATCAGTTGAGGCCAGAGTTAGCGTATGGCGTGTCGCTGCGGTCAGTCCCGCAAAAATTTAAGAAGGGTTCGTGATTAAATAGCATTATCCAATCCCAGCCCGCAGCATGATCGAACCCACTCTGCATAGCCTTAGCTGCCCCGATGACGTGGGCCTTGCTCCGACTTTTCTTGATCCGCATCAGCGGCGGCTGATCAAGTCGTTTTTGCTGGCGCACCAAGGACTCAGAGCAGCCGCATGAAAACACTTGGCGTCGAGCCCGCTGCGGGTGTGCCGCGGACTGAATTGATGCAGGCCACGGCAGAAGGCCTGCCCGAGCCGGTCGATGCATTGTCGCGCGCACGCGCTTTTTCTGAACCATTGATTGGCGCCGAAACGCTGGATACCGGTGAAAACACCCTGGCTCATGCCGATGCGGTGGCCGCCATTCTCAAGACCATGGGTGGCTCACAGACCATGCAAGCGGCGAGTTACCTGGTCTATGCCTGCGATCATTTAAAAAATCCGCTGGAGGTGATTGCCAAGGCCTTTGGCGACAATTTTGCGGCGCTCGCCGTAGAGACCACCAAGTTGGTTCGGGTTCAACGCCAGGCCAGATCCGCTTTCAGCAGCCAGGACCCCGGTACAACGCCGATGGCGCAAAGCGAAACAGCACAAACTGAGAACGTTCGAAAAATGCTGTTGGCTTTTTCACGTGATCTACGGGTGGTTCTGCTGCGGCTGGCGTCTCGGCTGCAAACCCTGCGTTACTCCACGGCCAACAAACTAAGTGAAATTACCCCCTTGGCCCACGAGTCACTGCAGGTTTTTTCGCCTTTGGCGAACCGGCTGGGAATTCGAGACATTAAATGGGAAATGGAGGACTTGGCATTTCGGATTATTGAGCCTGAGACCTACCGCAGTGTGGCGCGCTTGCTCGACGAGAAGCGAACCGAGCGCGAGTCAGGTGTCGAGCAGTTGCGAAAGCGACTGGAACTCGAACTGCAGGAGCAGGGCATCCGTTCCACGGTGCAGGGCCGCCCCAAACACATCTACAGCATTGTTAAAAAAATGCGAGGCAAGTCACTGGGCTTCGAGCAGGTCTATGACATTCGTGCTTTGCGTATCGTGGTGCCGTCGGTTCCTGATTGCTACGCAGCCTTGAGTTGGGTCCATAGCCAATTCCAGCCGCTCACCGAAGAGTTCAACGATTACATTGCCAGACCCAAGGCGAACGGTTACCAGTCGCTGCACACGATTGTGCGCGACAGACTGGGGAAACCGATTGAAATACAAATTCGAACCAACGCGATGCACGAACAGTCCGAGCATGGCGTGGCAGCCCATTGGGCGTACAAGGAGGCTGGGGTAAAAGGCTATTCGGGGGTCAGTGCCAGCAGTGACTACAACGCGAAGATCGCGGTCCTTCGGCAGTTGTTGGCCTGGGAACGTGATTTGTCGGGGACCCGGCAGGGACCGGGCTTGCTCGATGACTTGATTTATGTGCTGACGCCAGAGGCGGCCATTGTCGAACTGGCGCGAGGTGCTACCGCGGTTGATTTCGCTTACAGCGTACACACGACCTTGGGCCATCGCTGCCGTGGTGCGCGGATCGATGGCCAGATGGTTCCGCTCAACACCCCACTCAAAAATGGTCAGACGGTAGAGATCAGTGCTGCCAAGGAAGGCGGCCCATCGCGTGACTGGCTCAACCCCGAGCTCGGCTTTCTGGTCAGTCACCGGGCCCGCTCCAAAGTGCGAGCTTGGTTCAATGCTTTGGCCATGCACGAGACCGTGGCACGGGGACGCGAGGCGGTGGAAAAAATGCTGCAACGCGAAGGTAAAACTTCAGTCAATCTCGACGATCTGGCCGCTGGGCTGGGGTTCAAGTCGGCTGAGTCTTTGTTTGAGTTGGTCGGCAAAGACGAATTCTCGGTCCGCACCATTGAGCAGATGCTGCGTCCGGCCGAGCCCGCAGTACTGGCGCAAGATTTTGTTGCCCTCAAGAAGCCCAGTCAGCGTGACCCCCTGGGCCGTGGCGGGGTGCTGGTCGTCGGGGTGGATTCTTTGCTGACCCAAATGGCCAAATGCTGCAAACCGGCCCCGCCCGACTCGATTTGCGGTTTTGTGACCCGAGGTAAAGGCGTCAGCGTGCACCGCAGTGATTGCTCCAATTTGCGCGAGATGGTGGCCAAAAATGGCGAGCGCGTGATCGATGTTCAGTGGGGCTTGTCGCAGTCGCAACGGCCGCTGTTGTACCCGGTGGACCTGCTGGTCCAGGCCAATGAGCGACCGGCTCTGGTGCGCGATATTTCTGAGCTCATTTTCAAGGAAAAAATGAATGTGACCGGGGTTCAGACCCGTTCCATCAAAGACAATCTTTGGATGACGTTCACGGTCGAACTGAGTGATTCAGCTCGTTTGTCCAAGGTGCTGTCTTTGGTGGCCGAACTGCCTGGGGTCAGGTCAGCGCGGCGTCTTTGAATGGTGACTGAAAAGTACAATTCAAACAGCAAGGCAACGAAATTTAAGGACTCAAGGTGGCTGGACACAGTAAATGGGCCAATATTCAACACCGAAAAGGTCGGCAGGATGAGAAGCGGGGCAAGATATGGACCCGTATCATCCGCGAAATAACCGTTGCGGCACGTGCGGGTGGCGGTGACCTCGCAATCAATCCGCGACTGCGCCTGGCGGTTGAAAAAGCCAAGTCCGCCAACATGCCGGCCGATCGCATCAAATACAACATTGACAAAGCCACGGGCAACCAAGAAGGCGTGAACTACGAAGAAATCCGCTACGAGGGCTATGGTATTGCCGGGGCTGCTATTTTGGTTGATACCATGACCGATAACAGGGTTCGAACTGTGGCTGAA
>CAXNKH010000168.1:0-4537 GCA_964202765.1 Burkholderiales bacterium
CTCCATCACGTTCAACCCGGTATTGGCCGATCAGTTCAAAGAATTCTTTGCTCGATCTGATACTTTTGGTCTCGGGGTTTGCAATGGCTGCCAGATGTTCGCCGAGCTGGCCGACATCATTCCCGGAGCCCAGGATTGGCCGCGTTTCACCACCAACCAGAGCGAACGTTTCGAGGCCAGGCTGTCGATGGTTGAAGTGCTGCAGTCCCCCAGCCTGTTCTTCCAGGGCATGGCTGGGACCCGCTTGCCAATCGCCGTTGCACACGGCGAGGGTTACGCCAACTTTGCCCATCGAGGCCATGCCAGTCAAGCCATCGCGGCCATGCGCTTTGTCGACAACCACGGACAAGCCACCGAGGCCTACCCCTACAACCCCAACGGCAGCGCAGCGGGCCTGACCGGCGTCACCACCGCCGATGGTCGTTTCACTGCCATGATGCCGCACCCCGAACGGGTGTTCCGCAACATCCAGATGAGCTGGAACGCTGGCCAGCTCAGCGAATTCAGCCCCTGGCTGCGCTTGTGGGAAAACGCAAGGAGATGGGTGGGTTAGTCACATCCCAATCGGGTAACCGTCCTTGCGGTGGTCCGAGGCGGCGATGTAACCGTGGGTGGTTTTCATGGCCAGCTGGGCGCAGCCAAATTCATTGTCAAAACGTTGCGCCACCCGAACCTGGTGGCCGCGCGCAACCAGGCCCTCGATCGCCTCTTTGGGAAAGTTCCATTCCACCGCGACCGTGCTGTTGTCGTCCATCACGCGCCAGCGCGGCGCATCGCTGGCTGCTTGCGGGTTCTGGCCGTGATCGGCGATGCGGCTGGTGACTTGCAGATGACCTTGCGCTTGCATCGATCCGCCCATCACACCAAAGCTCATTAGAGGTGCGCCACCACGCGTCAGAAAGCCAGGGATGATGGTGTGGAACGGGCGCTTGCCCGGTGCCACTTGATTGGGGTGGCCTGCTTTCAGGTTGAAACCACCACCACGGTTTTGCAAAGCGATGCCGGTATTGGGAACCACCACACCGGATCCAAAACCCTTGAAGTTGGACTGAATGTAGGAGATCATCATCCCGCTTTGATCGGCCGCGGTCAGATAAACTGTTCCGCCGTTGTGCGGTGACCCAGGTCTAACCGGCAAGGCCTGGTCTGGTTTGATCAGTTTGGCGCGACTGGCCAGGTAGGCTGGTTCCAGCAGATCGCTGGCACTGACTGATCGCATCGAGTCAGGATCGGCCACAAATTCTTGCATGTCGGCAAATGCCAGTTTCATGGCCTCGATTTGCAAATGGTGTGACAAGGCGGTGTCCAAACCTGTGGCTTTCAGGTCGAAATGCGCCAGCATGCCCAGCGCCATCAAGGCCCCAATGCCTTGGCCACTGGGACCAATTTCAAGCAAAGTCACATCGCGGTAGCGCATAGCAATCGGTGCTACCCAATCAATCTGGTGCGCGGCCAGGTCAGCCTCGTCAATCAAGCCGCCGGTGTTGCGCGCATGGTCGGCAATGGCTTTGGCCAACACGCCGTGATAGAAATCGTCGCCCTTGCTGGCTGCGATCCGCTCCAGTGTGTTGGCCTGGCCTGGACAAACGAAGAGCTCGCCGGGCAGGGGGGCGCGCCCCTGCGGCGCAAAAGCTTCGCGGTAGCCTGGCTCCGGCAGCAGCTCGGCTACCTGAGCCTGCCACTGCCGATGCACGGTGGGGGAGACCATGTAGCCGTTACGGGCGTAGCGCAAAGCCGGCTCAAACAACTCGGCAAACGGGATAGAGCCAAAGCGATCCGACAAGGCGCGCCAGGCCGAGACCGTACCCGGGACGGTGACCGAATCCCAGCCCCGCATCGGCATGCTGGTGTAGCGTGAGAAATGCTCAACTGTCCATTTTTTGGGGGCCCGACCACTGGCGTTGAGCCCGTGCATCTGCTTTCCATCCCAGATGATGGCAAAGGCATCGCCCCCAATGCCATTCATGCAGGGCTCAACCACAGTCAGGGTGATGGCGGTGGCCAAAGCGGCGTCGACAGCGTTGCCCCCGCGCGCCAGCATCAAGAGCCCGGCGGCTGAGGCCAGGGGCTGAGAAGTGCTAACGACATTGCGCGCCAACAAGGGCATGCGCTGCGAAGTGTAGGGAAAATCCAGGAGGGCGGATGAATCAGTTGGCATGAGATTGGCTAGGCCTATAAAAGTAACGCGGCCGGAGCCGCGTTTGAGAGACACAGACAGGGTGCAGTGTTTATTCCACCTTGGATTTGGCGCGCAGTTCGTCCTGGAACTTGGCCAATTTTTGCTGCTGCAGCTGCTGGCTGATCTGGGGCTTGACTTCCTCAAATTTGGGCAGCTGGGCGTCCCGCACATCGTCAAGCCGGATGATGTGGAAGCCGAACTGGGACTTGACCGGGGTTTCAGTCATTTTTCCCTTGGCCAGTTTGACCATGGCCTCAGAGAACTCCTTGACATAGTTACCGCCGGCAGCCCAATCCAAGTCGCCACCCTTGGCGCCAGAGCCCGGGTCTTTTGATGATTTCTTGGCGATGTCTTCAAATTTCGCGCCTTTTTTAATCGAAGCAATGATGGCTTTGGCCTGATCTTCCTTTTCCACCAGAATATGGCGGGCGCGGTATTCCTTGCCGCTGTTGGCGGCTACAAATTGATCGTATTCGGCCTTGATGTCGGCCTCGCTGACCGGGTTGGTCTTCTGGAATTCGGCAAACAGTTCACGAATCAGAATCGCTTGGCGTGCCAACTCGAGCTGGGTTTTGTAATCATCGCGTGTATCGATCCCTTGCTTCTGCGCTTCCTGCACAAAAATTTCACGGGCAATCACTTCTTCTTTCAACTGGCCTTGCATCTCGGGGGTGACCGGGCGACCGGCGCGCTCAAGCTGCTGAGCCAAGGCATCGACGCGAGACTTAGGCACGGCCTTGCCGTTAACGATCGCGATATTTTGTGCCGAGGCGGAACTTGCAAAACCCCCCAGCAGGGCGGCTGCAACAAGGGCGGACAAGAGCTTTTTTTTCATCATATTTCCTGAGAGACTAAATTATTTAAAAGGTTTCGATGGCGATGGCGTGGACGCCTTGGTCAATGAAATCTTGCAGCGCATCATACACAAGCCTGTGTCGTGCAACCCGGCTTTTACCCATGAACTGGGGCGACGCGATGCGAACTCTGAAATGGGTCCCGTAGCCAGCTGAATTGGCGCCGGAATGACCCGCATGATCAGCGCTTTCATCAATCACCACGAGTTGGCTGGGATCTAGGCGCGCTCGCAAGCGCAGTTCAAGTTGCTCGGCAGTGTGGGGCATGGTCTCTCAACTTAGGAATTGGTTTGACTGGGCGGATCGTGCTTGAGGTGGCGTGCAATATACAGGCCCTGGCCGATAACGAAAATCAAGGGAAAAGCATATCCCCAAAGCTTGAAATTGACCCAGGTTTCAGTGCTGTAGTAGGCGGCCACGTAAGCATTGAGCGCAGCCATAAAAATGCAATACCCGATCCAGATCAGGTTCAATTTTTGCCAGACAAAATCGGGTAATTCAAGCTGGCTTCCCAGCAACAGTTTGAGTGTGTTCTTCTTCAGAACCCAGACCGTGACAGCCAGGGCCAGCGCCAGCGCTGCGTACAGAACCGTGGGCTTCCACTTGATGAACCTGTCATCTTGCAACACCAGAGTGAGGGTTCCAAAGACCAAAATCAAGCCCAGTGTGATCTTGTGCATGGCCTGTAGCTTGCGGTCGATGGCATAGATCAGCGCCATTTGCAGCACGGTAGCAGCCATCAACACGGCTGTGGCGGTGTAAATTTCGTAGAATTTGTAGGCTCCGAAGAAAAAAAGAATGGGGAAGAAATCAATCAGAATTTTCATGGCTTGAATTCTAACGAGGCAGAGTTCATGCAATAGCGCAATCCCGTCTCACTCGGGCCATCTTCGAACACATGGCCCAGATGGGCACCACACTGGGCGCACAGGGTTTCGGTCCGCTGCATACCGTGTTGACGGTCAACGACTTCTTTGATCGCGCCTGGCGCGACTTCTTTGGAAAAGCTCGGCCAGCCACAGCCAGCGTCAAATTTGGTGCTTGAATCGAACAGCTTGGCGCCACAGCAAATGCAGCCATAGCTGCCTGCGGTCCAATGCTTATTAAATTTTCCGGTGAACGGGCGCTCGGTGGCAGCGTGTCGTGTCACCTGAAATGCGACAGCTTCCGCATTTTTTTCTTTGAGAATGGTTTTCCATTCGGCGTCAGTTTTATTCATAGTGTTGAGGACAGAGCTCGCGCACTGTGTGTCGTTTTGGGCAGTCCCGCAAAGTTTCAAGAGGAACAACTAATCTCAATAGCAGCAGCCCAAGCGGGCGGAAAGTCGGCAAAAGCATCGAAAGCTGGATGCTCATCAAAAGGATTCTCCAGCAAATTCAGAAGTTGCCCAACCCCAGAGAAATCCTTGGCCTGGGCCAAGCGAATGGCCTGCTCACCCAAGTGATTGCGCAGGACATACTTGGGGTTGGTTTTTAGCATCAAGTCGCTGGTCTGCCGCGCGTCT
>CAXNKH010000169.1:0-4510 GCA_964202765.1 Burkholderiales bacterium
CAGGTCGCCGGCATCAACAGCCCATTGCAACTGGCCGAATTGGAGCGAGCTTTTCAACGGCGGCAAGCGATTGTGCTGATGGAGCAGGGTGTGCGTCTGGCTGACCCGGCGCGTTTTGACTTGCGTGGCCAGCTCGACTGTGCGCAGGATGTCGAGATCGACGTCAATTGCATTTTTCAAGGCCAGGTGAGCTTGGGTGAGGGGGTGCAGATCGGCGCCAACTGTGTGATCAGCAACGCCACTATCGCAGCCGGGGCGGTGATTCATCCGTTTAGCCATATCGAAGGCACGGCGCTCAAAGGGCGGGTCGAGGTCGGCGCTGGTGCGCGGGTTGGCCCGTTTGCCCGTCTGCGGCCGGGGGCCCGACTCGGTGAGCAGGTCCATATCGGCAACTTTGTCGAAGTCAAAAACACCACCTTGGCCGCTGGCGCCAAGGCCAACCATCTGGCTTACCTGGGCGACAGCGTGGTGGGCGAACGCGTCAATTTTGGCGCGGGCTCAATCACTGCCAACTACGATGGCGTCAACAAACAGCAGACCGTCATCGAGGCTGATGTGCATATCGGCAGCAACTGTGTGCTGGTGGCTCCGGTCACCATCGGTGCCGGTGGCACCATTGGCGGGGGCTCGATCATCACCCGTGACACAGCTCCCGGCGTGCTGACGGTGGCGCGTGCCAAGCAGGCCAGCCTGAGCAACTGGAAACGGCCGCTTAAGAAATAATTTCATCCTGACCAGAGCAACCATGGCTTCCCGCTAACATGGCGGGAATTATTTTGTTTGGAATACTCCCATGTGCGGCATAGTCGGCGCGGTTTCAAACCGCAACATCGTTCCCATACTGGCCCAGGGACTGCAAAGACTCGAATACCGGGGCTATGACTCTTGCGGTGTGGCGGTCCACGACCACGGTCTGAAGCGCGCGCGCAGCACCTCACGCGTGGCCGAACTGGTCGAGCAAGTCGGCGCTAGCGGGCTAGCAGGCCGGCTCGGCATTGCCCACACTCGCTGGGCAACCCACGGCGCACCGGTGCTGCACAACGCCCATCCGCACTTCAGCCACGGCCCCCAACTCGACTCAGAAGCGCCGGCAGGCCCGGGCCGGATTGCCCTGGTGCACAACGGCATCATTGAAAATCACGACGAGTTGCGCGCTGCCCTGCAAGCCAAGGGCTACGTGTTTTTGAGCCAGACCGATACCGAGGCCATCGCCCATCTGATTGACAGCGTGTACCAGGGTGATTTATTTGCCGCAGTCAAGGTCGCGATCAAACAGCTTAAAGGGGCATATGCGATTGCCGTGTTCTGCCAGGACGAGCCGCAGCGCCTGATCGGCGCGCGCGAAGGATCCCCCCTGATTCTGGGCGTGGGATCGGACGGGGCTGAACTTTTTTTGGCCAGCGACGCGATGGCCCTGGCGGGTGTGACGGACCAGATCGTTTACCTGGAAGAAGGCGATGTGGTCGATCTGCGGTTGGGCAGCTACCAGCTGGAAGACCGCCAGCAGCAGGCCTTGGGTGCGATCCAGCGCCCGGTCAAAACCGTGCTGGCACACAGCGGCGCGGCCGAGCTCGGTCCCTACCAACATTACATGCAGAAAGAGATTTTTGAGCAGCCGCGCGCCATCGCCGATACGCTGGAAGGCGTTGAGGGCATCGTTCCCGAATTGTTCAGCGGGGCTGATGCTGCCCAGGTGTTCGAGAAAATCGATTCAGTCTTGATCCTGGCCTGTGGCACCAGTTACTACAGCGGTTGTGCTGCCAAGTACTGGTTGGAGAGTATTGCTCAGGTTCCAACCTCGGTTGAGGTGGCCAGCGAATACCGTTATCGCGACTCGGTGCCCAACCCCCGCACCCTGGTGGTCACCATCACCCAGTCGGGCGAAACTGCTGACACCCTGGCGGCCTTGCGCCACGCCCACAGCCTGGGCATGACCCATAGCCTGACCATTTGCAATGTGGCCACCAGCGCCATGGTGCGCGAATGCCAGTTGGCTTACATCACTCGCGCCGGCATTGAGATTGGTGTGGCTTCGACCAAGGCGTTCACCACCCAGCTCGCAGCCCTGTTCCTGCTGACCCTGGTGTTGGCTAAAACCAAAGGCCGGCTCACAGCGGCCGATGAGGCCAGCCACCTCAAAGCTATGCGGACCCTGCCCGCTGCCTTGCAGGCGGTGTTGGCACTCGAGCCCCAAGTCATCCGCTGGGCCGAGGATTTTTCGCGAATGGAAAATGCTTTGTTTTTAGGCCGCGGTGTGCATTACCCGATTGCGCTTGAGGGGGCTCTCAAGCTCAAAGAAATCAGCTATATCCATGCCGAGGCCTATCCGGCCGGCGAGCTCAAGCACGGTCCGCTGGCCCTGGTCACCAGCGCGATGCCAGTGGTGGCGGTGGCGCCCAACAATGCCTTGCTGGAAAAGCTCAAAAGCAATTTGCATGAGGTGCGGGCCCGCAGTGGTGTGCTCTACGTGCTGGCCGATGCCGATACCAAAATCGAGAGCGGCGAAGGCCAGCATGTGATTCGGATGCCCCCGCACTACGGCGCGCTGTCGCCCTTGCTCCATGTCCTGCCCTTGCAACTCCTGGCCTATCACTCAGCTTGCGCGCGCGGCACTGATGTCGACAAACCACGCAACCTGGCGAAGTCCGTTACGGTGGAGTAATGTTGCTCCGTTTTTGCTGAGGCTCCAGAAGCGAGCAGATTTCAGGATTTCGGTGAATGTGACGGTCACGACCAATACGATTAGTGAGGTCCCCACTCTCAAAATCGTGACATAGCCATTGAGCATCTAACCTAAGACAACGTCACGACCACCGTCACGGCGGGTGGAAACGCCTAAAGATCTTTCGCATGGAGCGGGTCGATGAAGGCCAATATCTCGTCGATATGTTCATCGAAATCACTCAGACCATGGTCACCTTCTGCGAGCAGTTTGATGCGGGCTCCGGTGTAGCGCGCCGTCATCTCAACCCAGTCCAGAACCTCGTCGCCTTTGGCGATCACGGCAAAGTAGTTCTCGGCCTTGGCCATGCCCTTGACTGTGAGCATGCGCAGTTCATCCACATAGGCGGGTTTGAAGAAAAAGGGGTCTTGCGGCGCATGCCAACTGCTTTGCTCTCCGATGTACTTAACCAAGTCGCGCGCCGGGTTCACGGCCGGATTTAACAGAACGACTTTGCAGAGCGTTTGCTCGGCCACCCAGCTCGCATAAAACCCACCCAAGGACGAGCCCATCACGGCCATGGTCGCGCGCGGCCAGTCTTCTATGCCGTGCAGCACCATCGCAATAGCCTCGCGCGGTGACGCTGGCAACTGTGGACACCACCAAGTGATCTCCGGGTATTGCTGCGCGATCCGGGACGCCATGGTTTGAGCTTTGCTCGACAGCGGTGAAGAGCGAAAACCGTGCAGGTAGAGCAGGTGAGTGGTGGCCATGAGGGCGATGATAGGGCTGAAAGCTAGCCGGGTTTCACGCTACGATGTGCGCTGATTCAATGAGACCCGAAGATGAGAGCAAATCACACGATGAACTATTCAACTGATTTTAAATGCGTGCGCGAAGAAGTCAGTGCCCAGGAGTGGCAGGCCCGGGTCGAACTGGCCGCTTGCTACCGGCTGGTTGACCAGTTCGGCATGACCGACCTGATCTACAACCACATCACGTCCTGCATTCCCGGGACCGATCATCTGTTGATCAATTTGTACGGCCTGCTGTACAAGGAGATCACCGCGTCGAGCCTGGTCAAGATTGATTTGCAGGGCAACATTCTGTCCAAACCCGACACCGATTACGGCATCAACCGCTCTGGCTATGTGATTCATGGCGCGATCCACGAGGCGCGCCCGGACGTGAGCTGCGTGATCCACACCCACACCCGAGCCGGCATGGCGGTCTCCAGCATGCGCTCCGGCCTGCTGCCGATGACGCAAACCTCGATCCGCTTTGTCGGTCATATCGGCTACCACGACTTTGAAGGGCCGGCCATCGATCTGGCTGAGCGCGAGCGCTTAGTGGCTGACCTCGGCGGCCACGACGCCATGATTTTGCGCAACCACGGGCTGCTGACTTGTGGTGCCAGCGTGGCGCAGGCCTTCAATACCTTGTACCAGCTGGAGATGTCGTGCCGGGCCCAGGTCGATGCC
The DNA here is from genome assembly GCA_964202765.1 of Burkholderiales bacterium. Taxonomy (GTDB): domain Bacteria; phylum Pseudomonadota; class Gammaproteobacteria; order Burkholderiales; family Burkholderiaceae_C; genus CAXNKH01. The sequence continues at coordinate 4,144 of CAXNKH010000169.1, forward strand.
ATGGCGTCCCAGACCGAACTTACCATGCCCTCGCCCGAAGTACTGGCCCATACAGCGCATCTGTACCAGCCCGAAACCCGCCGCCCTTATGGGGTGCTCGAATGGCCAGCCATGATCCGGCTGCTGCAAGCCCAGAGCCGAAATTCTGGTTTCCCCGCCTACGATATTTAACCCGGATCAGAGCCCATGAAACCCCAGGACATTTTGCGCAACAACGTGCGCGACAAACTCAATCGCGGTGAACTGGTGTCTTCGATGACGGTACGCTTGACGCGTGGTGTCGAAATTGCCCGGATTGCCAAGACGGCCGGTTTCGACAGCATCTACATCGACCTGGAGCACAGCAGTTTCTCGCTCGACCTGACTG
>CAXNKH010000170.1:0-4483 GCA_964202765.1 Burkholderiales bacterium
CAGCCCGCCACACAAGCCGGTGATGGCAATCACCACCCATTCAAGCCAATGGTCGGGCGTCCGCCACTGCAAGAGGGCAAAAGGGGCCAGCACGACAGTGGCCACCAAGGCCGACAACCACTGCGTTGCTGCCGGGTGATCGGTCTGGGCCAGGGTTCGGGTCATCATGTTGAAAATGGCGAACAAAACGGCGTTGATCAGCGATAACAGGATGGCCGGGTGAAAACTGTGGGCGCCAGGTCGAATAATGACCAAAACGCCGGCAAAGCCTGCCAGAATGGCCAGCCAACGACGAGCGTCCAGGTGCTCTGACAGCCACCATGCGCTCAACACCGCAATCAGAATCGGCACCGAAAATTGGATGGCGCCGGTTTCAGCCAGTTGCAGGTATTGCAAGGCCCAGAAGTTCATCGCCGTCATGGTGGCCAACAGCAGACCGCGCAGGCCCTGGAGGCGGTGATTTTTGACCCGAACCAGCCCCCAACCTAACTGGGGCGCTAGCAAGGCCGAAGTAATGAGGACGTGCGTGAGAAAACGCAACCAGACCACCTGAACCACTGGCAAGGACTGAACCAGCCACTTGGCGCAGGCATCCAGCGTGGCAAACAGCAAGGTGGTCAGGCAAATCAGGGCGATGCCCAGTTGGCGCTGGTGGGGCTGGCCCAGTAGCATGAGGGGGCGCCTCAGGGCGCCGGACCCCAAGGGGCTGACAGCATCAGTTTGTTTTCTTGCGACGCCAGCAGAGGGCGAATTTGTTTGGCGAAGGCCATGAACTCGGCATCACCAAATACACCTGCCCAGAAGGCCCGCCGGTCAGCATCGTCGTCAAACTTCCAGATATGAATCAGTTGGTGCATGGCGCCAATGTCACCTGTGAAATAACCAACCAGCTTTTGTGGGTGGTTTTTCAGCACGGGCCAGCCCTGGGTTTTGTAAAGCTCAATCACATCGTTCATTTTTCCAACGATGACGCTGTAAGTCCGCATTTCGTAGATGGCCATGGGTTTCTCCGTGAGTAAAAAGGAATCAGACGGACTGATTATTCATGATGGGAGGCATTCTTTGCGCAGCGGGGGCTATTCCTTGTCTCAAGAGAGACAGAACAGACACCATTGATTCGCCACGACTTGTGTAAACCGTGGGCTTCGTGCCACGGGCTGACAACGACCTAGTTCACTTTCACCCCAGCTGTTCCAGCCCGGCCAACACGGGCTTCAACTCAGCCGCCAGCCTGTCGCGCAACTCATTCATCCTGTCCTGCGGGGCCTGGTCTTTACAGGCCTGCTCCAGCTCAGAAGCCGCCGCCGCCACGGCCTTGGCGCCGATATTGCCGGCCGAACCATTAAGGCTGTGGGCGCAGCGTTGTGCAGCTTGCGCATCAACATCCTGACCAGCGGCATCAAAGCGCTCACAGAAGTCAGATTGGCCTTGATGGAACAGGGTGAGCAGCTGGATATAAAGGGCACGGTTGCCATTGCAAACCCGCAGGCCTGCATTTTGTCAAGCCCGGGGATAGCAAAGGGCGGATCGTGCAAGGCGCTTGCCGGTACGGGCTTGGCCTTGGCCGGTCTGGCTGCCGGGCCTGTCTGTTCTTGATCTGTATCCACGGACGATTTGGTCTCTATCCAGTGGGCTAGCGCCCCCTACAACTTGGCAACATTCAATGGCTTGGTCAGGTAATCGTTCATACCGAGGGCCAGAATTTTTTCTTTGGTTCCCTTCATCGTATCGGCCCTCAGCACGATGATGGGCAGACCGGCCCAGACTGGGTTTCTGCGTATTTCTGCAGTGGCCTGGTAGCCATCCAGCATGGGCTTTGAAGCCGAGAACGAAGCACGCAAAAAAGCCTTTGCAGGTTGGTGCGTGGACAGCGAGATGATGGCGGCTGCCAAAGCGGATGCACTCTTCATGCACTGCCTGCCCGCACACCGCGGCGAAGAAGTCTCCGCCGAGGTGATTGACGGCCCTCAGTCTGTCGTGTGGGACGAAGCCGAGAACCGTATGCACGCCCAAAAAGCGCTGATGGAATATTTACTAAATTAGTAAATGAGATCTGGCAACACAAACGCAAACAATGCGCCCGTGACGAAAATCGCCACACTCACCCCGTAGATCCACACTGACACAAGGCGTGTACGCGTACATGCCGCAGCTAATACAGGGTCAATAGGGCAGGGCGCGGAGCGATTGCGCCACTGCATGTAGCCACTGATTGCCAGCAAGACGGCGCAAAAGCCGAATACAAATTCCTTGTACTCGCTAAAGCCCACCAAGCTAGGCACAGTTGCCACCAGCCCCGCCAACGCCGCCCCCGCCCCAAGAGATACCAGCAAGGCAGGTAAGGCGCAGCACACCAAGGTTCCCGTGCTGGCAAACAAGGAAAACCATGCCGTTACATAATTACTTTGAACGCTCATTTCTTGTCTTTCAGACTCGCCTTAATCTCCGCCACCGACTGCTGACTCGCCTCCGACTTCACCACGTCATAACCAGCCTCGGTAATCTCAAACGCAATCAATTTGTTATCAAGCGTCATGCCGTCTTTGGCTTCAACCGTTACCACTTTGTTTTTTAAATCTACAAAGACGGCCTTGGTTGCAGGCATCTTAGATAAACGCTTTTCAATGCCTTGTGCGCAAAATGCACAGACCATCCCATTGACGGTGATCTTGGTGGATTTCATCACCTCATTGGCTGCAAAGCTATATACAGAAAGGCTTGCAAGCACAATGCCAGCGACTAAATTTTTAATTAAACGATAGTTCATGATAGAACTCCTTAAAAAATAAACATGAAATTGAAGCGGGCTTGTTTCTCAGTAGAAACGCCCGCTTCGAAAAAATAACGGTTGTGAATCAAGCGCAGCATCGGTGTAATTTCGGTTTTATCCGACAAGCCTTTCATGCGGCGCGCCTCCACAATAAACCACGGTTGCACCTCGTCGTAGTCTACGTTGAAAAACGAAAACCCTGCACGACCCGAGATGTAATCGTGGTTGATATTGTTGACCCCACCAGTCGTTCGGTACGCCCTCGCCTGCACCGCTACATACAGACGCGTGGTCTCGTAGTCCACCTGCACGCCAGGGCTAATCAATGTTTTACTTCCAACAAACTCGCTACCTGTCGCCGTGCTGAGTCCGCCGAGCAACCACACATTGGCCTGCGACTCGGGCATATTCCAACGCTTGGCAAGGCGTGTGTAGGTGAGCCCTGTGGCATGCAGTATGGTGAGTTTGTTGTCCGAGCGCATGTACACCGCTTCCGTGCCGATAGCGTCTTTACTGGTCAGCGCGTAGTTGACAAAAGCCTCACGCCAATTGGTTGAAAAGTCACCCATTGACATGGTGCTCTCAGCAAAACCCATAGGCCCAGCAAACACAGAAAAGGGCAAAAGCGAAGTCACGGGTAGCAGCGCACCAATCAAAAATTTTCGAAATGAGGTTTTCACTTCACCACCTTCATCGCATCAATCACTAAATGATCGTTCCGCTCTGCAACGGTAAAGCGAACCTTGTCACCCGCTTTGAAGGGAGCCAAATTCACACCCTCCACCACTTTGAACGGCATCGTCATGGCTTCCATGCCAATGCTCTTGATCTGCTGATGTTTGAGTACGACGCGGGATTTTTCAGGCTCAACTTTCACAATGCTGCCACGCTTCCAGTCGGGTTCAGCCCAAGCAGCCCCTACCGCGACTGCGCAGGCAAGTGCGATTAACCATAGTTTCAAATATTTCATTTTTTATCTCCAAATAGCGCAAGCCGATGGCGAGCAGGAATCCGCAAAAACAAGCGGACGAACTAAGGCTAGGGAGATTAAAGAATAGGGGGCTTAAAGCCTGCGCCCAGGTCTGCGCTTTGAAAGGCAGTTACAAATGCAACAGATGGATTCGCTTGAAATGGAAGTCTAGCCACGCCAAACACAAAAGGTGGCGTCATTAAAACTGGACAAGCCGCATGGCACATGGCTTGCGAGCCGCAGCAGTCTTGGCTTGTGGATTGCATAGGCTGCGAAGCCTCATGGCATGGCGCTTGCAAGGTGATCATCGCAACTTCCATGCTCGCCATCTTTGCGCTCATCACTCCTCCTGCAGAACTTTGCAATGGGAGCAAGCAGATCAAAAGGGCTAAAAAGATGCGGCGCATTGTGCCATTATCCCAAAGAAATGATGGCTAGTCCAGCCATGATAACCATGCCCACATCTTCAACAATGGTCACGGTTGACATCGGCAACTGAAACACCGCGCCCAAGCACGCACATCTGATTTTGCGTTTATTCAGCACGGCTTGAATAACGCCAATCGCAGAGAAACCCATCACCACAAGCGCCACCCAGTTGGTTAGCACAGGCTGCCAGTTGGCAAGATAAGCCACGCCAAGTCCAAGTTCGACGAACGGATAGACGTAACCCCAACCGCGCCAGCGTGCTGCCAGCAAGTCATAGCCTGCATAGGCATCGGCAAACGCAGGAATATCCAACA
>CAXNKH010000171.1:0-4445 GCA_964202765.1 Burkholderiales bacterium
AAAACAGTACTGGGCTCATGCGCTTGGTCAGACGCAAGCCAAGCCAAACGCCAAAGGGCGCAATCGGCAGCAGCAGCAGGGAAGTCCCCAGCGTGGTGCCCGCAAACAAGCCGAGCCAGGCATAAGGCACCCACTTGACCAGATTGATAGCGAAGAAATAGATCGACATGCTGGCGGCAAAAGTGACCGGCGCCAAGCGCATCGGAATCACATAAGCGCTCAGCGGTGGTGCGCCGGCATGGGCCACGAAACTGGTAAAGCCCGACGTGGTGGTCAGCACCATGCCGAGCCAACGCGGCGGAGCATAGCTGTCGGCGCGGGGCGGAAAAATCAGGCGCTGGGCCAGAAACAGCAGAGTACAAAAGCCCACCACGCCAGCGACGATGTGCGAGTCCAGATATTTGAAGGACAGGGCGCCGATCAGGGTGCCGAGCATGCCATAGGGCAACAAGAACTTGAGCAGCTTGCGGTCAAACTGCTTGCGAAACACCGCCAGCCCTATCAGATCAACCAACAGCAACACTGGCATCAGAATCGCTGCGGCCTGCGGGACAGTCACAGCCAGCGCCAACAAAGGCACAGCCATAGACCCGAAACCAGCGCCGAAGCCGCTTTTGCTAATTCCCATCAGCAACACAGCCGGAATCGCGACCACGTAAAAGAACGGATCGGTGATGAAGGTGATAGTCACAAGACGAGCTACGCTTTTCGCAGACCGAGCTCAATCAATCTGGGCGCCAGAGCGTTTGACTAAATCAGCCCATTTAGAAATTTCGCTTCGCCCAAAAGCTGTCAATTCATCCGGGTTCATGCTGCGCAGTTCCAAGCCTAAGGTCGCCAACTTGGTCGAGACTTCGGCATTGGCCAAGGCCTGGTTTGCAGCTTCCCGCAGCCGTGTCAGCACAGAAGCGGGGGTGTTGACTGGTGCATAAAGCTTAAACCAAGCCACCAGGTCGAAGTCAGTCACGCCCTGCTCTGCGATGGCCGGAACTTCGGGTGCAGCAGCACTGCGCTTGAGACTAGACACGCCCAAGGCGCGCAATTTTCCGGCTCGAATGTGCGGCATGACTGCCGCCGGGTGATAGAACATGAATTGAACTTGCCCACTCATCACATCAGACAAAGCCAGTCCACCCTCCTTGTAAGGCACGTGGACCATGTGACCCCCGAGCCTGGCCTTAAGCAGTTCACCCGCCAGATGCCCCGAAGTCCCATTTCCGGCTGAGGCAAAGCTCACACCACCGGATTTGTTGGCCAGCCCAAGCAAGTCCTTTAAGGACTTGAAGGGCGAGTGTGCCGCCACCACCAGCAGGGTTGGCGTGTAGCCCGCAAACGCTATCGGTGAAAAATCTCGGAGCGGATCATAGGGAAGTTTTTTGAACAAGCTGGCATTGATGGCATGTGTGCCTACGGTTCCCATGACGATGGTGTAACCGTCAGCCGTCGCTTTGGCTGCCAGATCGGAACCGATGGAGCCCCCTGCTCCTGCACGGTTCTCTACCAACACGGCCTGCCCCAGCGACTTGGTCAGGGCTTCGGCAAAGACTCGTGAGACCAGATCAGTCGTGGTCCCTGGGCCGAAGGGGACAATCAGCTTGACTGGGCGTACCGGATAGTCTTGGGCCTGACCCACTTGCGGACTCAAGAAAAGAATAGTGGCCAGGCCGGCCAGGAGCTTTGAAGCAAGCATCAAACTTTTGGAACCAGCTTGAAGTCGTAGTGGCAGCTGTGATAGGTCTTGTCCATCACCCGGCCATCGGGGGCAACACCGGGTGGGTGGGCTGCAAAGTCAACAATCAGGCTGTCGCGAACACCAAACACCACATCCGACTCGATGTAGGGACTGTCGGAGACAAACAGATGCGTGATCAGGGGCTCGTGCTTGGGCGACCTGAGCATGGTGTGCATGTGGCCGGGGCGGTTCGGGTGCCGCCCCATACGGCGCAGCATGATGCCCACTGGACCATCGTCAGGCACCGGATAAAAAGTCGGTCGAATCGACCAGAAACGGTAATAGCCATCCGCGTCGGCGTGGAACTGGGCCCGCAGCGCCATCGGTGCATCCGGGCCTTTTTGCAAATCGTAAAACCCGTCGCCGTCCCCCGACCAGACATCGAGTGTGCAATTGGGAATGGGCTTGCCAAAAGTATCGGTGACTCGGCCATGGTAGTAAGCCGGCTCGCCTGAATTGCCGACGCCAATATCAGCTCCCAGGGCCAACTCGGGCGCGCCCTCCCAAAAGAAAGGGCCCAGCACGGTCGCCTCGGTCGGGCGCTGCGCACCGGACTCGGGCTTGAAGGCCGCTGCGGCCTTGGCCTGCTCAATGGCAACCACCAGCATGGAGATACCCAGGGTGTCGGACAAGAGGATGAACTCCTGTCGCTTGGCATCGCACTTCTGGCCGGTTGCCGTGAGGAATTCAATCGCAGCCATCCACTCTTCTGGCTTGAGTTGAACATCCTGCACGAAAGCGTGAACGTGCTTGACCAAAGAACTCATCACCTCTTTGAGGCGAGGTTCCTTGCAATCGGCCATGCGGCCAATCACGGCCTGGGCCAATGCTTGTGGTTCGAGTTGTGCCATGTTTACTCCTAAAAAATTGCGGGACAGACCGTAGCTGCGCTCCACGAGCAAGCTCTGTCCTCAACTGATTACTATGCTTGCTTGACAGACTCCACAACAGCTCGGCCAGGTCGCTCTGCCGGCAACCACCAGACCGGTTACAGGACGGTACAGGCCAGCTCGAAACTCAATCGCGGATTGCGATCGAACAACAGGCTGTCGTCGCCATAACCCAGGTTGATCAGGAAGTTGGCCTGCAAGCGCCCGTCAGGGAAGAACTCGGCATTGACCTTGGCTAAATCAACCCCGCTCATGGGGCCGCAGTCGAGTCCGACCGCCCGCGCGGCGACCATGAAATACGCGCCACCCAATGTGCTGTTGCGGCTGGCCGTTGCCTGCGCCAGGGCCGCATTGCCTTCGAACATTTCCTTGGCACCGGGCTTGTGCCAGACCAAGGGCATGTGTTCAAAAAATCGGCTGTCGGTGGCCACAATCACGGTGACTGGCGCGAGCTTGGTTTTATCCACATTGCCGGGTGACAAAGCCGGAATCAGACGGGCACGGGACTCGGGGCTGTTGAGAAACACATAACGCGCCGGCTGGGTGTTCATCGAGGTCGCGCCCATGGCGGCAATCTCGTACACCTCGCGCAACAGCGAATCGGCCACCGGCTGGTCCAGAAAACCATTGGCGGTGCGGGCTTTGAAAAAAACTTGGTCGAGTGCGTCTTGTGAGATTTTCATGGGTGTCGGTTGCCGAGGTAAGAAAAAAAAGAGATTATGGCCGGATTACTCGAGCCGGATATCGGCCTCACGGATCAGCCGGGTCCAGCGCTGTACATCGCCCTGGACCAAGGCGCGCGCCTCGTTCAGGTTCAGGCTCAGGGGCCGGCCGCCGGCCTTGCGAAACGCATCCATCACATCGGGCGCGGCAATCACGCGGGCCAGGTCGGTGCGCAAACGATCCAATAAATCGGCCGGGGTTTTGCTCGGAACAAAAAAGCCGAACCAAGATTCCAGCTCAAGCGCTGCCACCCCCGACTCGGTGATGGTGGGAACCTCGGGGTGCATGGGGTTGCGCGCACCGCCCGAGACCGCAATGGCCTTGACGCTCCCGGCATCAACCTGCACCCTGGCCGTGGGTGACAGGTCAAAAAATACATCGACCCGGCCGCCGAGCAAATCCAAGTAAGCCGCCTGTGCACCCCGGTAGGGCACATGCACCAGCTGCACTCCGGCCAGGTGCCACAAGGCAGCCGCCAACACATGTTGGCCCGAACCATTGCCGGCCGAGGCGTAGCTCAACTTCAGCGGATTGGTCTTGGCATAGGCCACCAGTTCTTTGAGGGACGCAAACGGCAAGTCCTTGCGCGCCATCAGGGTGTAGCTGTAGCTGACAGCCAGGCCCACCGGCTCGAAGTCGCGCAGGCTGTCGTAGGGCAGCTTGGGGTACAGGCCCATGTTCAGGGCCAGGTTGGAGACCGAGCCGGTCAACAAGGTGTAGCCATCGGGCGCCGCCTTGGCCACGGCGTCGGTGCCGATCAGGGTACCCGAACCCGGACGATTTTCCACCACCACCGGCTGGCCCATTTGCTTGCCCAGTCGGTCGGCCAGCAGTCTGCCAACAAAGTCAAAGCCGCCGCCCGGCGGCTGGGGCACCACGACCTTGAGAGGCCTGGATGGGTAAGTCGGTTGGGCCTGCGCCGCCAAGCTCAGCACCGCGGCGCACAGCAGTACGCAATAGCTTCGAATTAAATAAATCATATCAGTAGTGTCCCAACGTTTTCACATCAGGGCGTCGTAAGTCAATGATTCACCATGGTTTTTTGGCATTTCAGTCTGGTCTCGATTTGAAAGTCGATTCCATGACTTATGGTCTTTTGC
>CAXNKH010000172.1:0-4427 GCA_964202765.1 Burkholderiales bacterium
CTCCGGCTGCGTCTTGGCAACCCAAACGATATAGGTGATGTAGAGCGTCACGACCAGCAGACCCGGGATGATGCCCGCGATGAACAACTTGCCAATGGCCAGCTCGGTCAACACGCCCCAGACGATCATCAGAACCGAAGGAGGAATCAACATCCCCAGACAGGCGCTGCCTGCAATGCAACCGAGCGAGAACTTGCGCTCGTAGCCAAAGCGACGCATTTCAGGATGGGCTATCTTGGAGAAGGCCGCAGCTGCCGCAATCGACACCCCTGTAACAAAAGCGAATACTGCGTTGGCCAACACGGTCGCCACACCTAAGCGTCCGGGCACCCACAGCGTAAGTCGGTTAATGAGGGTAAAAAGGTCGCGCGCAGCACCACATTTGGCCAGGAATTCTCCCATCAGCATGAACAAGGGAATCACCGCGAAGACGTAATCGCGTAGTGCTTCGTAGGCAGTACTGGCGCTAAATCGTTGCACCATTTCTATATCGCCATTGATTAAATAGATGCCGAGCAAACTGGCGATGCCGAGCGAGATGGCAATGTGAAAGCCGCAAAAAACCAAAGTCAACAAAACGCCGACCAAGATCAACATGTCTGTGGGGTTGAACATTATTGAATTCCTAATGAGTTAAGGGCAGGGCTTGCGCTCAGTGGGACACACCCGCTCCCATCGGCAGCTTTCCACGCAACGCCAAGCGAGCGTTTTCAACCATCAGCAGCAAGTAACTGGTCGCCGCCAAGCCGGTACCCAACACCATCACGAAGCGGGTCGGCCAGGCCGGGACCCGCAGCGCGCCTTCGCCTTCAAACTCATTCGAGACCCAGGCATGGATCGCGGGCTCTATGCTGCCCCAGCACAGAAAAGCAAACAAGCCACCCCCCAAAAGTGCGCCCAGAGTTGTCATCCATGATTGAAGTTGAGGCGACAGGCGGGTGACGAAGGCATCGACATGCAGCATACCGCCCGAGCGGATGGCGTAGCCAGCTTGCAAAAAGCAGATCATCACGATGGAGGTTGAGACGATTTCCGGCGTGCCTTTGATCGGACTGTTGAGAAGGACACGGCCTAGCACATCCGCGACCACCAGAAAACACAGGGCAAATGCAAGAAAGGCAGCCAAAAACATGAAGGCGCGCGTAATGAAGTCATTTAATCGAGTCAACATGGAAGCTCCTTAAGCCGACGAAAACCCATGGCGTCACTTCCGCTTTCACGGACGTGACGCCTCATCGGATAAACCTGGGTTTCTGAATTATTTGATTGGGTAGCGAACTGGCCACTTGTAGCCCAGCTTCTCTGCCTCTTCCATCGCCAGCTTCATCACCTGCGATCCCGGCAGACCCATCTTGTCCAGGTCATCAGCGCGCTGCTGCGGCCAATTCGTCAGGGATTTGGCCCATTCCAGCCGGACCGAATCAGGAACTTTCTTGACGACCGCTCCGACCCGGACCAATTCAGCCATTTGCTTAGGATAGTTCTCTTCGTTGACGGTGCCGGTCAGGTTCTCGTACTCACGCCCAACCTCGACAATGATGTCCTGAACTTCCTTGGGTAGCCTGGCAAAACGCGCCTTGTTCATGGTCAGGCCGTGCCAAGTGATCGAACCAAAGCCGACCTCGGTGTAGTACTTGGCCACTTCGGTCAGCTTGAAGTTAACCCAGGCCGAGGGAAACAGGATCCACCCGTTATAGACGCCTGTCTGCATCGAGGTATAAGCCTCCGGCAGAGCCGATTGAACTGGCGTTGCCCCGGCAAACTCCAGCCACTTGAGGTTCAGGCCAGCGCCCGCGAGCTTTCGACCCTTCAAGTCAGCCACCTGGTTCCAATCAAACGTCGTACCAATGTTGTAGCCCGTGTCGCCAATCAGTCCAATCAGTTTCTGATTGAACTTGTCTTCCAACACTTTGCTCATATAAGGCACTTTGTCGTACACGGCGCGGGCGATTTTTACACTGTGCACCGGGCTCATGGTGCCAAAGGGCAGGGCCACCTGGAATGAGTGCAAGGGAAGGTTGCTCGGCTCAAAACCGAAGTTGTATCCACCGATGTCAATGATCCCGGATTGAACACCTTCTAGGGTGTCCGCGGTCTTGACCATGGACCCGCCATAGCCTTCTATGAAATCAACTTTGTGCTTTGTTCGCGCCGCCACCCGTTTGCTGACTTCGGGCACAAAGAAGTTCTGCATCAAGGACACGTACGTGTTCGCCGCAGCGTGCCCAGAAGCGATACGCAATTTAATGTCTTCTGCGTTCGCTGTACCCCCTGATAAACCGAACAAGGCCACCAACGAGGCCACCCAAGTTTTGACTGGTTTCATGCTACATGTCCCCTAAAGTTCAAATAAATTTCACGCGTCCCAGCTTCAGATCGCGGTTCGCCCGCTCAATGTCTTCCAAAATAAAAGTCTTGTCTATGCAGGTTTTCCCTCAGTCATTGGACTGCGCTATTGCAAGCCGATCTGCACATTGAGCACCGCAGCCTGGCCGGCATCGACCGCCTGCAAGCAACGCGCTATCGCAGCCGGCACGTCGGCTGGGTCACTGACGGATTCGCCATAAGCACCAAATGCGACGGCCACCTGCTCAAAATGACGCTGCTCTCCCTGTAGTCGCGCTTGAAACTGATCAGTTTTGGCGGCCTGGCCGTCGGGATAAACGCGCAGCACCGCTTCTTTCACCGCTTGCCAGCCGCCGTTGTCCAGCACCACGGTGAAGATCGGCAATTTGTAGCGCTGCGCCGTGGCATAGACCGAGCTGGGCGTGGAAAAATGAAAACCCCCATCGCCCACGACCTGAATCACTCGCACCAAGGGATTGGCCAGTTTGGCGCCCAGTGCCATACCACCGCTGTAACCCAGACCGCCGCCGGCACAACCCATCAAGGTCAGCGGCAAAGTGCGTGGGATTTGGTTCAACACTGCAAAGGTATTGCGAATCGCTTCGTTGGCAACGATGTCCTGCGGCTCAATCGCCGCACCCAGAGCGGCGCACAGATAAGCCGGGGAAATGGCGCCAATCTGGCCCGGGTTGGCTGCGGCCTTGGCCACTGCGGCTTGGCGCGCCTGGTTGGCCCCGCTCCAGCCTGCGATGCGTTGCGCAACTTTGGTGTGAAACACGTCATCGGCCTGCGCGCGAACGATGGCCGCAACCTGACGCAACACCGTGGCGCAATCAGCCTGCACCCGCATATCAGTGGCAAAGCCCCACATCGGGAAATCTTTCTTGATGGTGTCGACGTCGATGTGGGTCCAGCGCGTGGCCGGGTTCTCTGTCGCGAACTTGGGCAACCACGGCACGTCAACATCGAGTAATAAACCCATATCGGCACCAGCCAGTGCCGAACCGGGGTCGAAGCCGGCAAAACAGGGTGATTCGCGCGAGATATTGAGGTAGCTGGGGCTGAACTCAAAAACACGAACGCCGCACAGCAGCACCAGTTCTTCCAATGCGGCCACCGCCTCGGCTTTGCGCCCCAGGTAGGAGGTGACCGCTATCGGCTGCTCGGCAGCCATGAGCTGATCGGCAATGGCCTGGGCCCGCACTGGGTCAACCCCACCGGCCTGGACCGCGCCATAACGCTCGGCGCTGAAAGCGCGTACTTGAGTCGAAGGCAAGGTTTCGGCCAATACTTCGCGCGGCAGAGTCAAATAAACCGGCCCCTGCGGGTCGCTTTGCATCACCGAGTGCGCACGACGCAACACCTCTTTGGCCACCACGCCGCTGGGCAGTGAGTAGTCCCATTTGACATAGGGCCGCACCAGGCTTGCGATGTCAAAAGGGTCTTGCACAAAATGCACATAGTTGTCGCGCGATCCCGGCAACTCACCGCGCAAGGTGAAGGGCGACTTACCCGCCATCAGCAAGACCGGCAGCCGAGTTCGAAACATATTGTGCAAGCCCATGGCCGAGTTGGCCGTTCCGGCATCCACATGAACCATCACGGCCTGTCCCCGGCCCGTCACGAAAGCGTAGCCCGCCGCCATGTGGATGGCAACGTTCTCGTGTGGGCACAGCAGAATTTCGGGATGGGGCCGGCCTTCGCTGTCCCAGCGCGCCAACTCTTCGATCAAGGACACATGGTCAGTCCCAAAATTGGAAAAAACACATTGAATTCCCAGATCACTCAATCCCTCCAGAAAATAGTGGGCGCTGCTGTGGCTGTCTGGGGAGCTCATTGATGGGTCTCGAAATAAAAGTGTTTGGTTTGCAGAAAATCGTTGAGGCCCTCCACGCCGTGCAGGCGGCCATAACCGCTGTCGCGAAAACCGCCGGTCTCAGCCTCAGCAAACAAACGGTTGTGGCTGTTGGACCAAACGGTGCCGCTGCGCAACTGAGTGGCGATTCGACGCGATTTCTTGGCATCGCTGCTCCAGACGCTGGCAGCCAATCCAAAACGGGTGGCGTTGGCACGGCTGACTG
>CAXNKH010000173.1:0-4415 GCA_964202765.1 Burkholderiales bacterium
CGAATCCAGGCAGCCGAAATGGATGTCACCAGCGCCATCGCCGAGTCAATCGCCCAGGACAAACAACTCACCAAAAAATTATTGTCAGCCGCTGGTGTGCCGGTCCCCTTGGGGCGTTCGGTCAGCAGCCCCGACGATGCCTGGGTGGCTGCCGGTGAGATTGGTCTGCCCGTGGTGCTCAAACCCAAAGATGGCAACCAGGGCAAGGGCGTCACGGTCAACATCAACAGCCGCGAGCAGTTGCTCTCTGCCTACCAGATTGCCAAGCAATTTCGCGATGATGTCCTGGTTGAAAAATACTTGCCAGGCAATGACTTCCGACTGCTGGTGGTGGGCGACAAACTGGTCGCTGCCGCTAGGCGCGACCCACCAACGGTCGTCGGTGATGGTCTGCACAGCATTGCCTTTCTGGTTGGTCAGATCAACCAGGATCCGCGTCGGGGCAATGGACACGCCACACCACTGACCAAGATCCCATTGGACGAAATCGCCTTGTCATGTCTAAGCAAGCAGGGCTTGTCCCTGGATTGCATTCCACCCAAGGGAACACGGGTGGCTCTGCGCAACAACGCCAACCTGTCTACCGGGGGATCAGCAACCGATGTCACTGACGATGTGCACCCTGAAGTCGCGGCCCGGGCCGTCGCGGCTGCTCGCATGGTGGGGCTCGACATTTGCGGTGTTGACGTGGTGTGTGACTCGGTGCACCGCCCGCTAGAAACGCAAGGGGCGGGCGTGGTCGAAGTCAATGCAGCGCCCGGACTGCGCATGCACTTATCACCTTCTTACGGCAAAAGCCGCCCGATTGGCGAAGCCATCATCTCCCGCATGTTCGGCGATCAGGACGGGCGCATTCCGATCGTCGCAGTCACCGGCACCAACGGTAAAACCACCACGGTTCGACTGATCTCTCACCTGCTCAGTCACAGCGGTTTGCGTGTGGGAATGACCAATACCGATGGGGTCTACATCGCAGGCCAGTGCATCGATACCGGGGATTGCAGCGGCCCCCGCAGTGCCCGTAATGTCTTGTTGCATCCGGACGTCGATGCTGCGGTACTGGAGACCGCTCGTGGCGGCGTGCTGCGCGAGGGTCTGGCTTTTGACCGCTGCAATGTCGCTGTGGTGACCAATATTGGCAGCGGGGACCATTTAGGCCTGAACTACATCACCACGGTCGAAGATCTGGCTGTTCTGAAACGCGTGATCGTGCAAAACATTGCCGCCAACGGGGTGGCGGTACTCAACGCCGCTGACCCCCTCGTCGCCGCCATGGCGCCCCACTGCAGCAGCTCAGTGACTTTCTTTGCCGCCGACCCGCATCATCCGGTGATGGCGACCCATCGAGCCCAAGGCCATCGGGTGGTTTTCATCGAACAGGACGAATTGGTCGCAGCCCAGGGAGCGCTGAAACACCGCATCAAATTGGTTGAGGTCCCGATCACCCTTGCCGGCAAGATTGGCTTTCAGGTTGAGAATGTCATGGCCTCAGTCGCAGCCGCCTGGGGACTGAGTTTGGACTGGGACGTGATTCGTCAAGGCTTGCGCAGCTTCAGCACCGACCGGGACAACGCCCAGGGACGCTTCAATATTTTCAATTTCCGGGGCGCCACGGTGATTGCCGACTACGGCCACAATCCCGATGCCATCACAGCGCTGGTCCGGGCCGTCCAGAGCATGCCCGCCAAGCGGCGCACGGTGGTGATCAGTGGTGCCGGCGACCGGCGCGATCAGGACATTAGAGAGCAGACCCGGATTCTGGGTGAGGCCTTCGACCAAGTCGTGTTGTACCAGGACCAATGTCAGCGCGGTCGGGAAGACGGCGAAGTCCTTGCCTTGTTGCGTGAGGGGCTAACGGGGGCCAGTCGAACCAGTCTTATTTCTGAAATTCGGGGTGAATTTTTAGCCATTGACACGGCCATGGACCAACTCGCTAGCGACGACTTGTGCCTGATTTTGGTGGACCAAGTAGAACAAGCCCTGGCCCACATTGAAGCCAGGGTTCAACTGGGTTGAGTTTCAGTAACCGGGCCGCGCCCCATCAGGGCAGCCACGGCTTGCGCCGCTTGCAGCTGGCCGTCGAGCAAGGCGACCACGCATTGCGCAATCGGCATCTCCACGCCCAGACTTTGCGCCCGTTGCAGAACGGTGCGGGCGCTGTAAACGCCTTCGGCCACGTGGCCCAGAGAATCCAGCGCCTGCCCAACCGTCTGGCCCTGGGCCAGCAACAGGCCGACCTGACGATTTCGACTCAGATCGCCAGTGGCGGTGAGGACCAGATCGCCCAGACCCGACAGGCCCATGAAGGTTTCAGTCCGCGCCCCTAACGCCGAACCCAACCGCGTCATTTCTGCCAGTCCGCGCGTGATCAAGGCCGCCCTGGTATTAAGTCCAAGACCCAACCCATCACACAGCCCGGTAGCGATGGCCAGCACGTTCTTGACGGCACCACCGACTTCAACCCCGACGATATCGTCGTTGGCATAAACGCGCAGATTCGGGCCGTGAAATGCGCGCACCAAGGCTTCCCGGACATCGGCGTGGGCGCTGGCGGCCACCAGTGCGGTAGGTTGGCCAAGTGCCACTTCCAGCGCAAAACTCGGGCCGCTTAAAACACCGGCGTGCAAATTCGGCGCGACACTGGCTTGAACTTCATGCGCCAACAGCCCCACCGAACCCGGCTCGGCTGACTCGAAGCCCTTGCACAACCAGGCCACCGGCTGACCTAACGCATTGATTTGCTTCAAAGTCACACGTAGCGCTGACATCGGTGTCGCCACAATCACCAGGTCGTGGTCAGCGGTCAGCGCTGGCAACGCTTCCATCGGCCCTGAATTGATGCGCAAGGCATCCGACAAGACGACACCAGGCAGGTAACGCGCATTGATACGCTGTATTTGCATAGCGCCCGCTTGTGCCGGGTCACGCGCCCACAGCGTGACAGCATGGCCGCTTGCATGCTGGCTGGCCCCCAGTGCCAAAGCGGTTCCCCAAGCACCTGCTCCCAGAACAATGATTTTCATGGCGGGAATGCTGCGCTGAAGATGGCTATCGTTTTAACCGGTGACTACTGTAAAGTGGGAGCCTCTGCGACGCCCTCGGCCTGGGCTTTTTGCTGTTCGTACATGGCTTGGAAATTGATTTCTGACATGTGCACCGGCGGGAAGCCACTGCGCTGAATCAG
This sequence comes from Burkholderiales bacterium, assembly GCA_964202765.1. GTDB lineage: Bacteria > Pseudomonadota > Gammaproteobacteria > Burkholderiales > Burkholderiaceae_C > CAXNKH01. The sequence goes on from CAXNKH010000173.1 coordinate 3,185, forward strand.
GTCGGCCACATTGGAGCGCAAATAAGGATAAACAATTTGCGGGCAGGCTATGCCCATGATCTGACTCATTTGATGTTCAGGCAGATGACGGATCTCAAAGATGCCAGCTTGCTTGACCTCAACCAAAAACACGGTTTTCTCCTTGATCGTGGTCTGCACCGTGGCCGTGACCGTCACTTCAAAAATACCATCGGCCACGGGCTGGGCATCTACCCCCAGCTGAATATCAACGGAAGGCGGCTCCTGGTCCATCAAAATAGCCGGTGAATTGGGCTGCTCAAGCGAGGCTTCCTTGAGATAAACACGTTGAATCTGAAATATGGGGTCAAGGGAATCGGTCATGGAACTACTTTCATTCAAAACAAAGCCCGCCCGGACAACGCCAAAGCGGGCTCAACAGCGGAGGTCTGTCGGATTATCTCAGGTCGCAGCGTGCAACAGGGGCAGCAACCCCCCCTGTGAGTCCAGCGCCATCAGGTCGTCACAGCCGCCGACATGGGTTTGACCCACGAAGATTTGTGGCACGCTGCGTCGCCCGGTGAGCTCCATCATTTTGGCGCGAGCATCTGGGTCTACATCGACCCTGATTTCTTCAATCAGGTCGACTCCTTTGGTCTTGAGAATCTGCTTGGCGCGTATGCAGTAAGGGCAGACGGCCGTGGTGTACATCGTGACAGCTTGCATGGGAATAATTTCCAGTCAATACGGATTCAATCAGGTTTTTTCCAGCGGAAGGTTGGCATTTTTCCAACTGCCTAGCCCCCCATTCAAGGATTGGACCCGGGTGTAGCCCAGTTTTTTAGCCACACTTACGGCGCGCTGGGAACGCCCCCCCGACTGACAAACAAAAATCAACGGCAACTCCTTGTTCTTGACGGTCTCGGGTAATTTTTTCTCCAGCTCGCCCAGCGCAATATGCTTGGAACCACCGACATGGCCGGCGGCAAACTCGGCTGCCTCGCACACATCAATGACCACCGCTTTGTGCTGATTCATGAGCTGGACCGCTCCGCTGGCATTGAGCGTTCCACCGGTTGAATCTTTGATCAAAGGCCACATCAGCAGCGCGCCCGAGCTCAACGCCACGGAGATCAACATCCAGTTATCGAGAAAAAATTTCATAAAGTTCTACTTTGTACCGTGTTAGTTTTCAAGACTTAAACCCAGATAATTCATTAGGACGCGTTTGCATGGCGAGGCGAGTTGCGAGGCAGTTTGGTGGCTCGTGAGG
>CAXNKH010000174.1:0-4410 GCA_964202765.1 Burkholderiales bacterium
CGGCGCCCACCGTCGCGCACCGCTTCTACCATGTGCCCGCGTCGAACACGGCCCTCGGCCACCTGATTTTGCAGAACAATTAAGGAACAATTCCCCCCATGACTAAAACCATCAAAGTTGCCCTGGCAGGCGCAGGCGCTTTCGGCAGCAAGCACCTCGACGGCATCAAAAATATTCCTGATGTGGAAGTCGTTTCTCTGGTGGGACGCCGCCTTGAGCCGACTCGTGAAATCGCCAAAAAATACGGCATCGCTCATGTCAGCACTGATCTGGCCGACAGCCTGGCGCTCAAGGAAGTCGACGCCGTCATTTTGTGCACGCCGACCCAGATTCATGCCGCCCAAGTCACCCAGTGTTTGAACGCTGGCAAACACGTTCAGGTAGAAATTCCGATGGCTGACAGCCTGAAAGATGCCCAGGCCTTGGTTTCCCTGCAACAGCAAACCGGTCTGGTGGCGATGTGCGGTCACACCCGGCGCTTCAACCCCAGCCACCAGTACGTGCATCACAAAATCAAGGCCGGCGAGTTCAATATCCAACAACTCAATGTGCAGACCTATTTTTTCCGTCGCAGCAACATGAACGCCATGGGTCAGGCCCGCAGCTGGACCGACCATTTGCTGTGGCACCACGCAGCGCACACGGTCGATTTATTCGCCTACCAAGCGGGAAGTCCCATCGTCAAAGCCAACGCAGTCCAAGGTCCGGTCCACCCCGGTCTGGGCATCGCGATGGACATGAGCATCCAACTGCAAGCGGCCAACGGCGCGATCTGCACCTTGAGCCTGTCGTTCAACAACAACGGCCCGCTCGGTACTTTCTTTCGCTACATCGGTGACAGCGCCACCTACATCGCCAGCTACGACGATCTGTACACCGGAAAGGACGAGAAAATTGACGTCAGTCAGGTCGATGTGTCGATGAACGGCATCGAGTTGCAGGACCGGGAATTTTTCGCCGCCATCCGCGAAGGCCGGCAGCCCAACAGCGCCGTGGCCAGCGTCTTGCCGTGCTACCAGGTGCTGCACGATCTGGAGCAACAGCTCAGCTGAGGCTGCTTACAGTGATCGACGGCAACACCGAACTGATCGCCCACATCGGCTACCCGACGCACGCGTTTCGGGCGCCGTTGATTTACAACCCTTGGTTTGAAGCCAAGGGCATCAACGCCATCGTCACGCCCATGGCCTGTCAGGCGCAGGACTTTCCCGGCTTTTTGCGCGCGGTGTTCCAGCTCGCCAATATTCGGGGCGCGCTCATCACCATGCCGCACAAGGTCACCACCGTGGCACTGCTCGATGAGGTGTTGCCAGCGGCTGAGATTGCCGGTGCCTGCAACGCGGTGCGTCGCCTGCCTGACGGTCGTTTGCAAGGAGATATGTTTGACGGTGAAGGCTTTGTTCGTGGTTTGCTGCGCAAGGGGTTGGCGTTGAAAGGCCTCACAGCGTTGGTGGTGGGAAACGGCGGCGTGGGCTCTGCGATCGCGGCTTCGTTGGCCGCCGCCGGCGTCTCTCGCTTGGGCCTGTTTGACCTCAACACGGCATCCAGTCAGGGCCTGGCCCAGCGCCTGGCGCGGTATTACCCGCTGTTGCAGATTGAGCAGGGCTCGAATGACCCGGCAGGCTTTGAGCTGGTGGTCAACGCAACGCCATTGGGAATGAACCCGGGCGACGCCATGCCGTTGGACGTGTCGCGCTTGGCCGCGGGCAGCTGGATTGGCGAGGTCGTGATGAAAACCGAGATGACGGTTTTTTTGCTGGCCGCGCTGGCCCGAGGCTGCCGGGTCCAAGTAGGATCCGACATGCTGTTCGAGCAGATTCCGGTCTACCTGGAATTTTTTGGATTTCCGCCGGCCACGCCTGATGAATTGAGGAAGACAGCCCATGCAGAAAAATGAAGTTTTGATTGTTGGTGCCGGCCCGGTTGGGCTGACGCTGGCGATTGATTTGGGCAAGCGCGGCATTGCCTGCACCCTGATCGAACAGAAAGACGCGCCGCAGTTTCTGCCCAAGATGGAGCGCGCCAATGCCCGAACCATGGAGATGTACCGTCGCATCGGTTTGGCCGAACCGATTCGCCAAGCCGGCTTGCGCGGCGATTGCCCGATGGATGTGTATGTGGTGCTCAGCCTGAACCAGCCGCCTTTGCTGCGGCTGCGTTACCCCTCGATCGACGAGGCCAGGGCCAACGGCCGCGTCACCAACGACGGGACTGGCGCGCTTGAGCCTTACCAGCTGATCTCGCAGTACACGCTTGAGCCGTTGTTGAAATCGGTGGCCGAGAGCCTGCCCAGCGTCAAGGTCCGCTATGGCTGCGAATTCGTTTCCTTTGAGCAGGACGAGACCGGTGTGAGCGCCACGCTCAAGACCGGTGCTGACACCGAGACCCTGCGTGCCAGCTATATGGTGGGTTGCGACGGCGGCGCCAGCGCGGTGCGTAAACAACTCGGCATCAAATTGCGCGGTGAAGGCGCGATGATGGAATTTCGCCAGGCGCTGTTTCGCTGCGAAGAATTGTTCGATCGGTTGCCCAAAGGCAACGGTCCGGGCCGGGGCCGCCACTACCATGTGGCCGATGACAAAGCGAGCTTTCTCATCATGCAGGATTCCACCGCTCACTGGACGCTACACGCCGTGGTCGACTCCGATGAGGAGATGAAGACCCAGTTTGAAAAAGTCATTGGTTTTCCCGTGAAGTACGAAATGCTCTCGTGTTTCCCTTGGCGGCAAAACCTGTTGCTGGCCGATCGTTACCAGCAAGACCGGGTTTTTCTCGCCGGCGACGCCGCTCACCTGGTGATTCCGACCGGTGGTCTGGGAATGAACACCGGCGTTGGTGATGCCTTCGATTTGTCGTGGAAGCTAGCGGCCACGATTGAAGGTTGGGGCGGTGCCAATTTGCTGCCAGCCTACGGCCAAGAGCGGCGTCAAGTCGGTGAGCGCAATGTCGGTGCTTCCCGCTATGCCTCGATCGGACGGCGCAAATGGCGATCCATGTACCGCGCCAATATCGGCGACAACACACCTGAGGGAAAACACAATCGGGATAACCTGACCCAGGTCGCCAATGTCGAGCAGCGCAAGACCAATGAAATGAGCGGAGCTGAGATGGGCTACCGCTATGTCGATTCGCCCATCATCATGGACATTCCCGGTGGGCCCGAACATCTGTTCCGTGAGTACGTTCCGACCACCTGGCCCGGGGCCCGACTACCCCATGTCTGGCTCAACGACGGCAGCGCTCTGCAAGACCTGTTGCCAACGCAGGGCTATACCCTGCTCAAGCTGGGCCAAAGTCACAGCCCGACCCCGACCACCAGCCTGGAGCAAGCCTTTGCAGAGATTGGAGCGCCCTTGACGCTGCTGACGCTGGATGACCCGGTGGCGCGCGATTTGTATGGCTTTGATCTGATCCTGTTGCGTCCCGATATGCACATCGTCTGGCGTGGTCAGCAGCTGCCCGATGACGCTGCCAGTATCGCGGCGGTCGCGACCGGGAACTTCCGACAACGTGTTGGGGACAGAGCTGAAGATCTGTCCCGCAAAGTCTGATAAGGGTGATGGTTATGAAAATTTTTGTGCTGTGTGCTGGCTTGGTTGCGGCTTGCTTGCCGGCCCAGGCCCAGGTTCAGGCCCAGGATTACCCGGCACGAACGATTCAGTTCATCGTTCCCTACACGCCCGGAACCACTGGCGATATGCTGGCGCGCCTGCTTGGCGCTAAGCTGGCGCTGCGCTTGAATGTCGCTGTGGTGGTGGACAACAAACCTGGGGCTGGTGGCACGATTGGCACTGATGCCGTGGCCAAGGCAGCGCCCGATGGCTACACCTTTGGTTTTATTGCCACCTCGTTTGGCACCATCGCTGCCATCAACCCCAATCTGCCTTTCGATCCGATCAAGAGCTTTTCGCCCGTGGTTTTGCTCGGAACCAGCGCCATGGCCTTGGTCGTCAATCCGAAGCTGCCGACGCACAACGTGCGCGAATTTGTCGACCATCTGAAAAAACAACCGGGCCAGGTGAACTATTCTTCGCCCGGCGCGGGCAGCTCGCAACAACTGGCCATGGAGTTGTTCAAACAGGAGACCGGCACCGACATGCTGCATGTGACTTACAAAGGCGCAGCCGGTGCGGTTAACGACTTGGTGGCCGGCCATGTGCAGGCCAGCGTAATCTCTTTGCAAACCGCCTCGGTGCTGACCCAGGGTGGAAAATTGCGCATGCTGGCCGTGATGGGCAAGGAGCGGGTGCCGACCTTTCCCCAAGTCCCCACTTTTATTGAATCAGGCTATGGCAACTTGTTGGTCGAAACCTGGTACGGCGTGTTGGCGCCTGCTGGTACGCCGGCTGCAGTCGTCGCCAAAGTCAACACCGAGTTGAACCAGCTGTTGACGCTGCCCGAAGTGAAAGA
>CAXNKH010000175.1:0-4377 GCA_964202765.1 Burkholderiales bacterium
TTGCCCTTGAGCCGCTCATAACATTCCACACCACGATCGGTGGCGTAGCCGGTTTCGCATTCTTCATACGACAGCTTGACACCATTGATGCCACCACGCACATTGGTGAGCTTGAGGTAGTCCAAAATGCCGTTGGCAAACGGCACGCCATTGGGCGCGTAAGCCCCCGTGCGATAGACCAGCAGGGGGAAAAACTGGGTTCCCACCGCAGAGGCCGTGGCTGCAGCCTTGGGAGCTTGCGCCTGCGCACTGCCAAACACCATGAGCGAACTTGCCGCTGTCAGCGCTGTGACCAGCGCGATTTTAAAAAGCTTCATAAGAATCTCCTGTAAAAAGTTGAAGCACTGACGATCACACCCGAAAACTATGCAATTGAGGACAGAGATGGCCCACAAGGTTTTAATGAGGGAAAGGCCAAAGTCGAAGTTTCTGCTTGGCCACACTCCAAAGCCTGGCCAGGCCATGCGGCTCAACAATCAAGAACCACACAATCAAGGCCCCGAAAATCATGAACTCGGCATGGGTCACGGCCGCCGTTGAAATTTCAAATCCAAGCATGCTGCCCAGAAATGGCAGGGCCTGATTCAGAAAAATAGGCAGGATCACGATGAAAGCCGCGCCGAAGAAACTGCCCATGATGGAGCCCATGCCACCGATGATGACCATGAAAAGCAGCTGAAAAGAGCGGTCAATGGAAAAAGCCGCTGGCTCCCAGCTTCCCAGATGGACAAAGCCCCACAGCGCGCCGGCGACACCCACAATGAAGGAGCTCACGGCAAAAGCGCTGAGCTTGGCGTACATCGGGCGAATCCCGATCACCGCAGCGGCCACGTCCATGTCGCGAATGGCCATCCATTCGCGACCGATGGCCGATCGAACCAAGTTCTTGGCCAATACCGCAAACAGCAACAAGACACCCAAACAAAACAAATACTTTTGCATCGGGGACTCGATCTTCCAGCCCCATATTTCCAGGTTGGAGACGGAGACCGAACCCGACGCTGTGTTGTTGGTAAACCAGGAGACACGCAAAAAAGCCCAGTCGCAAAAGAACTGGGCAGCCAAGGTGGTCACCCCCAGGTACAAACCTTTGACGCGCAAGCTCGGAATGCCAAAAAATAGTCCCACCAAGGTGGCAAAAAAACCGCCGGACAACAGGGCTACGATCAAAGGCATGCCCTCAATCCGGACGAAAGTGTTGTACGCCGCGTAAGCACCTACGGCCATGAAAGCACCCGAACCGAGGGAAATCTGACCGCAATAGCCCACCAGAATATTCACGCCCAGCGCGGCCAGTGCCAGGATCAGAAAAGGAATCAAAATCGCGCGCAGCATGTACTCATCAACCAAGTACGGGACACCGGCAAAAGCAAATACCAGCAGCGCCAGAATGAACCAGCGGTCCTGCGCAATCGGAAACATCTGTTGATCCGCGGTGTAAGACGTTTTGAATTGACCGTTTTCTCTATAAAACATATTTAATCAGTTGGGGCCAGCGCTAAAGATCTGTCCCGCAAAGTTATTGGTTGAATTGAGGACAGAGCTGAAGATCTGACCCGCAAGGTTATTCGTATTTCATACGCGGTCGATTATTTTCTCGCCGAACAAACCCTGAGGCCGGAACAGCAAAAACACCAGGGCCAGCATGTAGGCAAACCAAATCTCGATGCCACCGCCCACCATGGGGCCCAGGTAAACCTCAGACAATTTTTCGCCGACGCCGATGATCAGGCCGCCGATGATGGCGCCGGGAACCGAGGTCAACCCCCCCAGAATCACCACCGGCAAGGCCCGCAGCGCCACGGTGGACAAGGAAAACTGGACACCAAGTTTGGAGCCCCAGATCATCCCAGCGACCAGTGCCACCACGCCCGCAACACACCACACAATCACCCAGATACGGTTCAGCGGAATGCCGATCGATTGCGCGGCCTGATGGTCATCGGCCACGGCCCGCAGGGCGCGCCCGGTGGAGGTTTTCTGGAAAAAAACGCTGAGCATGGCCACCAGCGCCGCCGCAATCACCGCAGCGATCACATCTTCCTGATTCACCATGACGCCGCCCTCGAATACCAACCCCAGCACAAACACCGGCTCCTTGGGCATGCCAATATCCATCTTGTAGATATCACTGCCAAAGATGGTCTGGCCCAGACCTTCCATGAAATAGGTGATGCCCAGGGTCGCCATCAGCAAGGTAGCGCCCTCCTGATTGACCAAATGACGCAGAACCAGGCGCTCAATCAGAGCGGCCACGACAAACATCACCGCACCGGCCAGGAAAAATGCCACCAGGTTAGCGACCCAGAGACTGCTGATCCCGGTCCACTGCGGCAACCATTCGGCAAATCTGGCCATCGCCAACGCCGCCAGCAGAACCATGGCGCCCTGGGCGAAATTGAACACGCCCGAGGCCTTGAAGATCAGGACAAAGCCCAAAGCCACCAAGGAATACAACATGCCAGCCATCAGGCCGCCAATCAATGTTTCAAGAAAAAATGCCATAAATTCAATTACTCAGTTGGGGACAGTGGTTCGCTTCGCGTAAATCGGTCTTTCCCACAAAGGGTTTTAAAGTTAATGGGCTAAGCCTAAATACGCACTGATCACGTCTTCGTTGTTACGCACCTCGTCGGGCGTTCCATCGCCAATTTTTTTACCGTAATCGAGTACCACCACCCGGTCCGAAATGTCCATCACCACGCTCATGTCATGTTCGATCAAGACCACGGTGGTGCCGAACTCGTCGTTGATGTCGAGCACAAAACGGCACATGTCTTGTTTTTCTTCTAAGTTCATACCGGCCATCGGTTCATCGAGCAGCAAGACTTGCGGCTCCATGGACAAAGCCCGGCCCAGATCAACCCGCTTTTGCAAACCGTAGGGGAGTTGTCCGACCGGGGTTTTTCGATAGGCCTGAATTTCCAGGAAATCAATGATGTGCTCAACAAACTCGCGGTGCTCCATCTCTTCTCTGGCGGCCGGGCCGATGTGCAGCGCTTGAAGAAAGATATTGCTTTTCATCCGCAAATTACGTCCCGACATCAGGTTGTCGATCACATTCATGCCCTTGAACAACGCCAGATTCTGGAAGGTTCGGGCAATGCCCATTTGAGCCACCTGGTGGCTGTCCATGTGGTCAAAGGTCTGACCTTTGAATGAAATGGTGCCATGCTGTGGCGTATAGACGCCATTGATGCAGTTGAGCATTGAGGTCTTCCCCGCGCCATTGGGGCCGATGATGGCCCGCACCTCATGTTCGCGGACATCAAAAGAGATGTCGCTCAAGGCCTTGACACCACCGAAAGCCAGGCTGATGTTTTTCACGTCGAGGATCACCTCGCCGATTTTTTTATTCTTCATGCTGCCGCCTTGATGGGTGCGAAAGTCTTTGCATCTTCGATTTTGAGCGTTGCGCTGACGCTGCCGCTTCGGCCATCTTCAAACTTGACTTGGGTTTCAATGAATTGCTCGGTCTTACCCGCGTACAACGCGTCCACCAGCGGCTGGTATTTATCAGCAATGAAACCTCGGCGCACTTTGTTGGTCCGGGTCAGTTCGCCATCGTCGGCATCGAGCTCCTTGTGCAGAATCAAAAAGCGGTTGATCTGGCTGCCGGCCAGCAAAGTGTCCTGGCTCAGGTCGGCGTTAACTTTCTCCACGCATTCTTTGACCAACTGATAGACCTCTGACTTTTGCACCAGATCGGCATAACCCGCGTAAGGCAGGTTGCGCCGCTCAGCCCAGTTGCCCACCGCGTCGAAGTCAATATTGACCAAGATGCATACTTTTTCCCGCCCATCGCCATAAGCCACGATTTCCTTGAGGTAGGGGAAAAATTTGAGCTTGTTCTCCACGTACTTGGGCGCGAACAGGGCGCCATCATGGGCACCGCCCTTGATCCGCCCCACATCTTTGACCCGGTCGATGATTTTGAGGTGGCCCTGCGCATCGATAAAACCGGCATCACTGGTGTGGTACCAGCCATCGACGGTCAAGACCTCGGCGGTGGCCACTGGATTTTTGTAGTACTCCTTGAGCAGCCCGCGCGAACGAACCAATATTTCACCGTTGTCGGCCAGCTTGATTTCAACCCCCTCCAGCGGAATACCCACGGTATCGGCCTTGGCCTGGTGATCAGGTTGCAAGCAGACAAACACGGCGGTCTCGGTCGAACCGTAGAGTTGCTTGAGGTTGATGCCAATTGAGCGGTAAAACCTGAACAAGTCGGGGCCGATGGCCTCACCTGCAGTGTAAGCCACGCGCACCCGACTCAGACCCAGGTTGTTGCGCAAGGGTCCATAAATCAGTCCATTGCCCAGTGTGTAAAGCAGGCGGTCCAACCAGCCAGCCGGTCGGCCGTCCATGATCGCAGGA
>CAXNKH010000176.1:0-4376 GCA_964202765.1 Burkholderiales bacterium
GGCACCGGCTTGTTCAAGCGCACGCACCACGTTTTTGATCGATGACGCCTTTTGACCGATGGCGACATAAATACAGGTCATGTTCTGACCTTTTTGGTTGATGATGGCATCGATCGCGACGGCGGTCTTACCGGTCTGGCGGTCACCAATGATCAGTTCGCGCTGGCCACGGCCCACGGGAACCATTGAGTCAATCGACTTCAGGCCAGTCTGCATCGGCTGGCTCACCGACTTGCGGGCAATCACGCCGGGCGCGACTTTTTCGATCACGTCGGTCATCTTGGCGTTGATCGGACCCTTGCCGTCGATCGGATGACCCAGGGCATTGACTACGCGGCCTTTAAGCTCAGGGCCGACCGGGACCTCCAGAATACGTCCCGTGCATTTGACGGTGTCGCCTTCGCAGATGTGCTCGTACTGACCCAGAATCACCGAGCCGACCGAGTCGCGCTCCAGATTCAAGGCCAGGCCGTAGGTCGGCAAGCCATCGCTGCCGGCTGGGAATTCAAGCATCTCGCCCTGCATCACGTCGGACAAGCCGTGGATGCGGACAATACCGTCGGTCACGGAAACAACCGTGCCCTGATTGCGAATATCGCTGCTGGTCGACAGGCCTTCGATTCGGCTCTTGATCAGTTCAGAAATCTCTGCGGGATTGAGTTGCATGGCTCTTTCCTTCTTTCGTTAATTGGGCCCGGTAGCTAAGACTTGCGTCTTAAGCCGTGAGGGCCACTTTCATTTGTTCAAGACGGGCCTTGATGGAGGTGTCCAGCACCTCATCACCGACCACCACGCGAATGCCACCGATGAGCTCACTTTGGAGCTCAACGACGACATTGAGTTTGCGCTGGAAGCGCTTTTCCAGGGCTATTGACACCTCGGCCAAGCCAGCACCATCAATTGGGAAGGCGCTGTAGACCAGGGCATCGGAAGAGCCGGATTTGGCGTTTTTCAAGGCACGGAATTGAGTCGCAATTTCTGGCAACACAGCCAGCCGACCGTTGTCAATCACGGTCTGCAGGAAGTTTTTTGCCGCTTGCGGCAACAGCGTCTTGGCAACGCCAGTCACCACGTCAAAGACCTGGGCTGACGTGACCTTGGGGCTGTCAGCGAGCTGCTGCAGCTGCGAGTCGGCCGCAATCTGAGCCAGCTCGTCGAGCCAGTCAGCAGCGGTGCTCAGATCAGCCACAGAAGCCTGAAACAGCGCTTCGGCGTAAGGACGGGCAATGGTTGCAATTTCAGCCATGTTTCACTCTTACAACTCGGTCTTGAGTCGGTTCAGAAAATCAGCATGGACGGCGGCATTGACTTCCTTCCGCAGAATCTGCTCAGCACCTTTAACAGCCAGGGCTGCGACCTGCTCGCGCAGGGTTTCGCGGGCCTTGACGGTTTGCTGGTCAGCTTCAACTTTGGCAGCAGCAATAATCTTGCTGCCCTCTTCGTTGGCGCGTGACTTGGCTTCTTCGATGATGGCCTGGGCCCGACGCGAAGCATCAGCCAGGCGCACAGCCGCTTCATTGCGCGACTTGGCCAGCTCAGTTTCCACGCGTTGATTGGCTGCGACCAGTTCCGCCTTGGATTTATCAGCCGCAGCCAGGCCATCGGCAATTTTGCTGGCACGCTCGTCCAGTGCAGCCGCAATCGGCGGCCACACCAGCTTCATCGTGAACAGCACCAGCAACGCGAAGACGATCGCTTGGGCGATCAATGTTCCATTAATGCTCACAGTACATCTCCAAGTGAGAGGCTTTGAGCCCGGAATTACTTGGCCAGACGTGCGATTTGAGCCAGGAACGGGTTTGCCGTTGCGAACCACAAAGCAATGCCGGTCCCAATAATGAAGGCGGCGTCGATCAGACCCGCCAACACGAACATCTTGGTCTGCAACTCACCCATCAACTCGGGCTGACGCGCAGCAGCTTCGAGGTATTTGCTACCCATGATGCCGATACCGATACAAGCACCCAGCGCGCCCAGACCGATGATCAGGCCAGCAGCAAGAGCGGCAAAACTAATAACTTCCATGATGACTCCTTAAGTAACTAAAAAAACCAAATAACAAAGCAAAAATCAATGCGCGTCGTGCGACTGCCCGATGTAGACCAAGGTCAGCATCATGAACACGAAGGCCTGCAAGGTGATGATCAGGATGTGGAACACAGCCCAAGCCCAACCCGCCACCACATGCAGCAGCAACAGCATCAAGCTGCCGGCTTCGAGGGACAGTGCCCAGGACCCACCCAGCAACGCGATCAGCATGAACACCAGCTCGCCGGCATACATATTGCCAAACAGTCGCATGCCGTGCGAAACCGTCTTGGCGACAAAGGAAATCAGCTGTTCGGCAATGTTGACCACCCCCAGGATCACAGCAAAAATCGGGTTTTTGCTGGTACCGAAAGGCGCAGAAATCAGCTCGTGAGCCCAGCCACCGATGCCCTTGATTTTGATGTTGTAGAACAGGCAAATCAGCAGCACCGAAACCGACAGGCCCATGGTGATCGACAGGTCGGCGGTAGGAACCACGCGCAAATAGGCGTGATGCGGGTCATGGCCAGCCGCGCTATAAATCCAGCCCCAAACCGTAGGCAGCAGGTCCAGTGGCAGCAAGTCCATCGCATTGAGCAGGAAAATCCAGACAAAAACGGTGAGCGCCAAAGGGGCCACCAGCTTGCGGCTGGTCGGATTGTGAACAATGGCCTTGGCCTGGCTATCCACCATCTCAATCAAGATCTCAACCGCAGCCTGAAACCGCCCGGGGACGCCGGCGGTCACGCTACGGGCCGTTTTCCACAGGAAAAAGCTGCCGAGGATGCCGATCAACACCGAGAAGAACAGCGAATCAATATTGAAAACCGAGAAATCAACGATCTCGGTTTGGGGCTTGTTTTGCCAGTGCGTCAGGTGGTGAACAATGTATTCACTCGCTGTCGGTGCATTTGCTTCTGCGGACATAAATTCGATTTTTAACTCGTTATACGTTACGACTTTTTGGACGCCACAACAGCGCCAACCAATAAACCTTCAAGGTCACGATCAAAGCAATCAGCAGGACCAACCAGTCCAACTCACCGACCAAACGCGGAGCCGCAAACAGCATGGCGACACTCACCGCGATCTTGACCGCCTCCCACACAAAAAAACCAAAACCAGCAGCCACGGGACTGATTGATGAGAACTGGCTCATCAAGCCGCGGGCAAACAGCACCGCCGGGATAACCACAGCCAACGCACCGTAGAGCGCCGACCAACCCGCACTGGCTCGCCCAGTCCACACCCAGCTCAGCAGGGCAAAGACCGTCCCCACGATCAGTTGAGCTAGCACCACCCGCCAAGGCGAGAGCGAAGGATTTTTCAGGCGCAAGGCCTGCGCCTGTTCGGCACTGAGCGGATTGGGTTTTGACTCATCTGCTTCGGTGCTGGAGGCAACGACTTTCATCTCTTTAGCAACCAGAATTGGAATATCTGTTTTTGCGGAATCACGGATTATACGTAGAAACCCGCCCATCCAAACTGGCATTCCAAGCAAGGCGATAATTCAACCCATGAACCCCTTGCCCGCGCTACCGTGCTATCTCAACGGGGAATTTACCTTGTTGCCAGACGCAAAAATCAGCGTACTGGACCGCGGTTTCATCTTTGGCGATGGCGTGTATGAAGTCATACCGGTCTATGGCGGACGCCCGTTTCGCAGCACCTACCATATGGCGCGACTCGAACGCAGCTTGGCCGAACTGCGGATCAGCAATCCCCTTGCGCCAGACCAGTGGTGCGCGCTCATCGATCAACTGCTGGTCCATTTTGCCGCGTCAATGAACGCCGCAGTCGCCGACATCGATCAGATCATCTACATCCAGATCACCCGCGGCGTGGCCCTGCGCGACCATGCCATGCCAACCGACATCAGCCCCACGGTCTTCGTCATGAGCAACCTGCTCCGCCCACCCTCCCAGGCGCAACGCCGACAGGGCGTGGCCTGCATCACGGCCTACGATTTCCGCTGGGAAAAAGCCCACATCAAAAGTGTGAGTCTGCTCGGTGCGGTGTTGGCCCGCCAACTCAGCGCCGACGTCGGCGCGGTGGAGACCGTGATGTTCAGGGGCGACACCCTGAGTGAGGCGGCTTCCAGCAACGTTTGGGTGGTCCAAGCCGGGCGCTTGCTGGGTTCGCCGCGCGACAACCTGGTGCTCGAAGGGGTTCGCTACGGCCTGATTGAAGACATCTGCCGAGAACACGGCATCGTGCTGGAGTTGCGCCCCATCAGCCGCTCCGAGGTGCTCGCGGCTGATGAGTTGATCCTGAGTTCTGCCACCAAGGAAGTCCTGGCGATCACGACACTCGACGGGCTCCCGGTAGGCAATGGCCGGCCGGGGCCG
>CAXNKH010000177.1:0-4366 GCA_964202765.1 Burkholderiales bacterium
AGACGCTGGAGTCAGTGCGTTGGCGCACGATGCGGCAGTCACCGCCTGGCAACTGATTGATTGGCTGCCAGCCCGCATCACCGCTCTGGGCTTTGCGGTGGTCGGCAGTTTCGAGGAAGCCATTGACAGCTGGCGTCAGTACAGTCAGAACGCAGAGAGTAACAATGATGGCGTTATTCTTGCCGCCACTTCAGGCGCGATCAACGTTCGGTTGGGTAGCCCGGCAGTCGGACCTGAAGAGGACGAGGAAGCGCCGGCTAGCCCGGCGGTGGCTCCTGCTCAAACACCGCTGGTCTCTCATCTGCGCAGCATCGTCGGCTTGGTCTGGCGATCGGTGGTGCTGTGGATGCTGTTGCTGGCCCTGCTCACGCTGGCCCGATTGATGGGCTAAGCGCCTATTGACCGTTCCAAAATTAATGACGCCGGGGCAATTGGATCTGCCTGCGACCCATTGGTGTTCGAAAGTCAGTGTCGTGATTCGGGACTTTGCTTGCTTGCGAGATGGGTGTGGACGGCTACGCGGCTGTCCTCCGCCCTTCGGGCTCCCCCTTTATGCCGTTGCGCCATCCATACCCATCGTCTCTTTCCAGTGATGCCCACCAGACGGAACATCAGTCACGTTGGCAGGATCAGTTCGGTGGGGCGTACAGCGCAGCGGCATTAAGGCGGAATCGTCGGCCCTAGGTCGACAAGGGGGACAGCCGCGTAGCTGTGCGCCGCACCGCGCTGGTCCAGTGCAAACCTTCGCCTGCAAGATCTTGAATCAGCTCAGGACAGGGTTAAGGGGAACAGGAGAGCGTTGTCATTATTTTCGGAAGCATCAATAAGTGGGAAAATCAATACCTGGGCTGCGACAGTTCAGCGAACAAGTCGCTGTAGATCCGATAGCGCGATGGGCTGACTGCGGGGGGTTCGGTCTCGGACTTGAGCGCAGCCAGCAAGCCGCAACCGGGCTCATGCAAATGGCTGCAGTTGTAAAACTTGCAGTCTTGGGTGAGCGACTTGAGGTCGGGCATCAAAGAAGCCAGGTGCATGGGGTCGATGTGGTACAAGCCAAACTCCTGAAAACCAGGCGAGTCAATCAAGGCCGTCTTGCGCTCTGGCGCTACCCAATACCAACTGGTGCTGGTGGTCGTGTGTTTTCCCGAATTCAGGGCGCTGGAAATTTCCTGGGTCAAGACCAGCGCCCCAGGCACCAACAGGTTGATCAACGAACTCTTGCCGGCACCCGAGGGCCCCAGAACCAGAGTGGTTTTCTCGGCGACCTGATGCAGCAGTCGCGCTCCGGAGTCGTCCGGCCGATCAGGCTCGACTTTGGGTTTGAGCGCCAACGGTATGACCTCGTAACCCATTCGTCGATAGGGCTCCAGTCGGTCCCAGGCACGGGCAAAAAGGACTTGCAGATCGCTCTTGTTAAGGGCAATCACGGGCCGGATACCTTGGGCCTCAGCCGCGATCAAGGCGCGGGACAACTGGCTTTCGGAAAATTCGGGCTCGGCTGCAATCAGAATCAGCACCTGATCGAGGTTAGCCGCAAATGACTTGGTTCGAATCTCATCCTGCCGGTAAAACAGATTGCGCCGGGTTTGGATTCTCTCTATGGTTCCCTCGTCTTGGGAAGCCTGCCAAAGTACCCGGTCACCTACCACGGCCTGATTTTTCTTACCCCTCGGGTGACAGATCAGTCGTTTGCCCTCGGGGGTTTCCACCACAACGTGACGACCATGGCTGGCAACGACCAGTCCAGGTTGGCGTAATTGCTGGGCGTTCAAGCCTCGACCTCAAATGAACAGCGCATCAACTTGAGTCGCACTGTCGAAATCCTGGTTTGAGAGCCCCTGCACATCATGGGTGTTGAACCGCATCACACAGTGCTTGTAACTCAGCGTGAGCTCGGGGTGGTGATCTTGCCGGTGTGCGATGAAGGCCTGTGCATTTACAAAAGCCAGGGTCTCGTGGTAATTGGTAAATGCAAAGGTCTTTTCAATGGCCAAATTTTGACCGTCACCCACCAGTTTCCAGCCCTGGAGTTTGGCCAGTGCTGTGGCGATTTCAGTTGTTGTCAAACAGCGTTTGCCTGGATTCACGGGTGTTGACATGGGGGGTGATGTGTCTTTTGGAGGGGCTTCAGGCCCCGAGCTTGGCCAAACGCTCGGAGGCAGGGGGATGAGAATAATAAAACTTTGCAAAGATCGGATCGGGTGTGAGGGTGGCTGCATTGTCTTCGTAAAGCTTGAGTAAGGCGCTGCTCAGGTCCACACCACTGGTTTTTTCCACGGCGTAGGCATCAGCCTCGAATTCGTGGCGGCGGGAAAAACTTGCCATCAAGGGGGTCAGAAAAAAACTGAAGACGGGTGACACCAAAAGAAACAGCAGCAGCGCCAGGCCATCGTTAGGAGCAGGCGATGTTCCCGCCAGATTGGGTTGCACGCCTAAGCCGACATAAAACCAGGCTTGGGTGGTCAGCCAACCCAACAAGGCAAAACCCGCCAGGCTCAAGGTAAACAGGCTGATGATGCGTTTGATGATGTGCTTGTGCTTGAAGTGTCCAAGTTCATGGGCCAGCACGGCATCGACTTCGTCGGGCGAGAGTTTGGCCAGCAAGGTGTCGTAAAAAACCACCCGTTTGGAGGCACCGAAACCTGTGAAATAGGCGTTGCCATGCGCGCTTCGCTTGCTGCCGTCCATTACAAAAAGACCTTTGGCCGAGAAGCCGCAGCGATTCATCAGTGCCGTCACACGGGTTTTGAGTGTTTCATTTTCCAGCGGTTGAAATTTATTGAACCAGGGGGCGATGAAGCTGGGATAAATCAGGAGCACCAGCAGGTTAAATCCCATCCACACGGTCCAGGCCCATAGCCACCAGGCACTGCCGGCTGAAGCCATCAGCCAAAGTATCAGTGCTGCAATCGGTAGGCCGATCAACACCCCGAGCAAGCCCGATTTGAGCAAATCGATCAGCCACAGTTGGGGCGTCATTTTGTTGAAGCCAAATTTTTCTTCAATCACGAAAGTCTGGTACAGGCTCAGGGGCAGTTCAAGCAGGCCACTGATCAGGGTAAAGCCCGCCAGCAGAGCGAGCTGTTGTGACATGCCGATCCCGATCCAGGCCAGCAGCACCTGGTTGAGCCAGTCCAGGCCACCCAACAGGGTCCAACCCAGCAGCAAGGCGGCGCCCAGGGCGAGTTCTAGCAGTCCGAAGCGTGCTTTGGTGATGGTGTAGTCGGCGGCCTTTTGGTGAGCGGCGAGCTTGATGCTGTGGGCAAAGGCCGCAGGGATTGCCTGGCGATGCTGCGCCACATGGCGGATCTGACGCGAGGCCAGCCAATATTTAATGACCAGACCAAGGATCAGCGCCAGAGCCAGTGTCAAACTTAGACTTAGGGCGGGGGATAAATTTTCAAACATGGTGTGGAGTTTAGGTCATCGGCGACAATCGACGCCATGACCGATAACGCACCCCAACTCACCAAATCTGATCAAAACTTGGTCTGGCTCGACTGCGAGATGTCGGGCCTAGAGCCCGAAGTTGAGCGAATCATCGAAATAGCCGTGGTCGTGACGGGACCGAATCTGGAGTCCCGGGTCGAAGGCCCGGTCCTGGTGATTCACCAAAGCAACGAACTGCTTGACAAGATGGACGCCTGGAACAAGGGGACCCATGGCAAGAGCGGACTGATAGACAAGGTCAAGGCATCGACCCTGAACGAAGCCGATGCGCAAGACCAGTTGCTCGCTTTTCTAAGTCAATATGTGCCCAAAAATGGCTCCCCCATGTGTGGCAACAGCATCGGCCAGGACCGGCGTTTTCTGGTGAAGTACATGCCCAAGCTAGAGGCATTTTTCCATTACCGCAATCTGGACGTCAGCACGCTCAAGGAACTGGCTAAGCGTTGGCGCCCTGAGGTCTATAGCGCGTTTAAAAAGCAACAGCTTCACACGGCGCTGGCCGATGTGAATGAGTCGATTGACGAGATGGCGCACTACCGGGAACATTTCCTGAGACTTTGATCGCTAATGGCGGGGTGATTTGAGGGTTAATATTGGGGCCTAGGTACAAACCCGGATTCGTGGCACAATCACAGGATGTGCTGCAAATTGCAGCGCATTTGTACATCTCCCTTCACACAGTGGGCTCACCAAATGAGTGGCCCCCAGCACCGGTCAAACCGGCGCAGGCTTCGTTTGATGGTTGATGTTTTTTAACCATTGACGGAGCAGTCGCAGCACCTGCGGCGCTCGCGTGTGAGAAAAAAATGACTGACACTTTTGCGGTGACGGGCGAATTTGCGTCTGCCCAATCGACTGAGACCTTTGCTCAGCCCAATGAAACCATGGTTGAGTCGGCGCCAGCCGTTGAGGTCTT
>CAXNKH010000178.1:0-4366 GCA_964202765.1 Burkholderiales bacterium
CATTCATGATTTTAACCGCTTTCGCGCCTTTGCCGGCCACCGTCGAGCCAAACCAGTCCACCAGCAGATCTTCAGTGCGGCGCAGCACCGGTTGCGGGATGTCGGCGTAACGCAAGTTGGCGGCAAAAGTGGCGAGTTCCAGAGAAGGATGGTCAGACATGTAAAGAGTTTCCTGTTTCAGATGGCGCCAGAGCTGCGCAAAAGGGTTTGAGTCGCAGGGTCGTAGCCCAGTTCTTCCAGAATGGCCTGGGTATGTTGACCGACAGCCGGAATGGCATCCATCCGGTAGTCAAAACTGTCGTTGCGACCAGGGGGTAACAAGGCCGGCAGTTCGCCGGTCGGCGAGTCTACCGTGGTCCAGCGTTCGCGCGCCTTGAGCTGCGGGTGGTTCCAGACCTCGTGCATGCTGTTGACTTGGGCATTGGCAATTTGCGCCTGTTCCAGCCTGAGCAGCACGTCCGCAGCGCTCAGGGGTTTGAAGCAGGCCAAGATGATGGCGGCCAACGCTTGCCGATTTTCATTCCGTTTGAAATTGCTGGCGTAGTCCGGATTGCTCGCCAGCTCCGGCTGCAGCAGCACGACGGCACAAAAAGCCAGCCATTCGCGCTCATTTTGCAAACCCAACATGATGGTGTTGCCGTCGCCGGTCTGGAACGGGCCGTAAGGGTAAATGGTGGCATGCGCGGCGCCGTTGCGCGGTGGTGGTGTAGCGCCCTGGTAGGTGTAATACATCGGGTAGCCCATCCATTCGCCCAGGGCTTCGAGCATCGAGATATCAATGTGGCTTCCCTTGCCGGTTTTCTGTCGCAGCAGCAGCGCGGCCATGATGTTGGTGTAGGCATACATGCCGGCGGCAATGTCAGCGATCGAGTTGCCCGCCTTGGACGGATATTCCGGGGTCCCGGTGACCGACAGGAATCCAGCTTCGCTCTGGATCAACAGGTCATAGGCTTTCTTGTCGCGGTAAGGACCATCGCCACCATAGCCCGAGATGTCGCACACAATCAAACCCGGGTTGGTTTGATGCAGCTCCTCGGCCGACAAGCCCATGCGCGCTGTAGCGCCCGGCGCCAGATTTTGCACCAACACATCGGCCGTGCTCAGCAATTGCTTCAGGGCCACCAGCGCCGGTTCCTGCTTGAGGTCTAAGGTCAGGCTTTCCTTGGAACGGTTGACCCAGACAAAGTGCGAAGCCAGGCCATTGACGCGCTGGTCGTAGCCCCGGGCGAAATCGCCCGCGCCAGGGCGCTCAACTTTGATGACCCGGGCCCCCAGATCGGCCAGTTGTCGAGTGCAAAACGGCGCTGCAATAGCGTGCTCAAGTGAGATGACGGTGATGCCGTCCAGAGGTCGTGTCATGGTCACTTATCCAGTTGGGGACAGAGCTTGCGGCTATGCGCTGCGGTCTGTCCCGCAAAGTTTCAGAAGGAACGTGGCAGGCCCAACAAGTGCTCGGCCACGTAGGAGTAAATCAGGTTGGTTGATATAGGGGCAACCTGGTAGAGGCGGGTTTCACGGAACTTGCGTTCCACATCGTATTCGCAGGCAAAGCCAAAGCCACCATGGGTTTGCAAGCAAACATTGGCGGCTTCCCAGGAGGCCTTGGCCGCCAGGTACTTGGCCATATTGGCCTGCGCACCGCAGGGTTTGCCGGCGTCAAACAAATCACAGGCCGCAAAGCGCATCAGGTTGGCGGCCTCAGTTTCGATATAGCTGTCAGCAATCGGGAATTGCACGCCCTGGTTTTGACCAATCGGGCGGTTGAACACCACTCGGTCGGTGGCGTAGCGCCGGGCCTTGTTGATAAACCACCAGGCGTCCCCGATGCATTCAGCCGCGATCAGGGTACGTTCGGCGTTGAGGCCGTCAAGAATGTATTTGAAGCCCTGGCCTTCCTCGCCAATCAGGTTCTCCCCCGGAATTTCCAGGTTGTCAAAAAACACTTCATTGGTTTCGTGGTTCACCATGTTCGGAATCGGTCTAACTGTCATGCCCTGGCCCAGGGCCTGCTTCAGGTCGACCATGAAAATCGACATCCCCAGTGACTTTTTCTTCACCTCGGCCAGTGGCGTGGTGCGGGCCAGCAAAATCATCAGGTCGGAATGCTGGATGCGTGAGATCCAAACTTTCTGCCCGTTAACCACATAGCGGTCGCCTTTTTTGACCGCCGTGGTCTTGAGTTGGGTGGTGTCGGTTCCGGTGCTGGGTTCGGTCACGGCCATGGATTGCAAGCGCAGTTCACCGCTGGCAATTTTGGGAAGATAGAGGTTTTTCTGCGCTAGTGAGCCGTGACGCAGCAGGGTACCCATGTTGTACATCTGGCCGTGACAGGAGCCGGCGTTGCCGCCGCTGAAATTAATCTCCTCCATGATCACCGAGGCCTCGGCCAGCCCCAGGCCCGATCCGCCATATTCGGCCGGAATCAGGGCCGCCAGCCAACCGGCCTGGGTCAGGGTGTTGACGAATTTTTCGGGATAGCCCCGGGCCTCGTCAACGCCTTGCCAGTAGCTGGAGTCAAATTGAGAGCAAAGATCACGCACCGCATCGCGGATGTCTTGGTATTGGTCGGACGCTGGAATAGTTGTTTTCATAAGTCGAGATTGTGCAATTTCTGAGGGGAAGGTCGCTGCCGAATACTTTCGATTCTGGGTGAATTTGGAAATTTTAGGTTGAATAAAGGGTAAACCCCTTGGACGAGGCAACGGAATTGAATAAAAATATTGAGTTCGACAGTTGGGATAAAGTAAGCTTGCCCCACAAACTCTTAATCAGGTAGGGACAGAGTTAACGGTCTGTCTCACAAAGTTTTATAAGGAAAATTTGATGTTCAGTCTCAAAAAACTTTTGGCCGCTTTGGCCGCCGCCGCTTTGGTGACACCTGCACTGGCCCAGGATCCGGCGCCGCTCAAGATCGGCATTGTGACCTTTTTGTCCGGTCCTGCTGCGGGACCTTTTGGTGTTCCAGCGCGCAATGCGGCCGAGATCACTTTCGAGATGCTCAACGGCGGCAAAGTTCCCGAGCCGTACGCTGCCAAGGGTTTTGGCGGCGCACCGCTGCAGATGGTCTTGATTGACGAAGCGGGCAGCACCACCACCCAGGTCACGGAATACCGAAATCTGGTCCAGCGCTCCAATGTCGATATCGTGATTGGTTACATCTCCAGCGGCAATTGTCTGGCGGTCGCACCGGTGGCCGAAGAACTGAAAAAACTCACGGTCTTTTTTGATTGTGGTACCCCACGCATTTTCGAAGATGCAAGCTACAAGCATGTGTTTAGGACCGCCTCTCACTCCACCATGGACAGCGTGGGCGCTGCGCTCTATGCCAAGGCAATCAAGCCTGGCATTAAGAAAATTGCTGGCATCAACCAGAATTACGCTTGGGGTCAGGACTCTTGGGCTGATTTTGAAGCGACCATGAAACAACTGGTGCCTGGAACACAGACCACCACCTCGCAAATGCCCAAATTATTCGCCGGGCAGTACAACACCGAAATCTCCGCGCTGCTCTCCAGTGGCGCCGATGTAATTCATTCCAGTTTCTGGGACGGCGACTTAGAGGCTTTTATTTTGCAGGCCGGTCCGCGCGGTTTGTTCAAGAAGTCGTCGGTCATTCTGACCACCGGTGAGACCGCGATGTACAAGCTCGCAGCTCAAATTCCAGACGGTACGGTGATTGGTGCGCGTGGCCCTTACGGTGTGTTTGCGCCTGACAATGCGCTCAACAAATGGTACAGCGCGACCTTCAAAGATCGCTACAACGTCCCGCCCAACTACGCTGCCTACCAAATGACTCAAGCTATTTTGGGAGTCAAAGCGGCATGGGAAAAAGCCCAGGCAGCCAACGGCGGCCAACGCCCGAGCATGGAGCAGGTCACAGCCGCTTTTGAGAACCTGTCGTTCGCCAGTCCGGCGGGTCTGATCCAGATGGCTCTGGGTAAAGGTCACCAAGCCGTTACCGAAACGGTTTACGGGCAAACCAAGATGGTCAAGGGTCAGATGACGGTGACCAATGTCAAGCGCTATCCAGTTGAACAAGTCAACCCACCCGAGGGCGTGAAAAGTGCCGAGTGGATTGCTTCTGGCTTCAAGAAAAAATAAGCTGGGTCTTTTGGTTCTGACAGCGGCGACCACGTGTCGCCGCTGTTTTATCTCGGGTGAATCTGATGTTTGCATTCTTCGCTGTCCTGATTGACAGCATCATCTATTCGTCGTGGCTGTTCATCGCCGCGATTGGTCTGACGTTGATTTATGGCGTCATGAAAATCGTTAATCTGACCCATGGTAGTTTCTACGCCCTAGGCGCTTACATGGCGGCCTCGGTGGTCGGGGCCCTGCTGTCTCACGGCTACTCACCGGCCTTGTC
>CAXNKH010000179.1:0-4365 GCA_964202765.1 Burkholderiales bacterium
GCCGCAATCCATCATTGAAATTTATTTTGAAGCCAGCCGGCGTGATGCCCGGATGCGGCAGTTTCTTGACAAGGCCAATGCAGCCGGCGCACGTCTGATCGAGGCCGATGGCCTGCGTCTGGCCAAATTGTGTGGCAGTCATGGACATCAAGGTGTAGCGGCCAAGGTCCAGGCGCTGGCGCAGCTGACATCACTCGACGACCTGCTCGACAGCGTCGTCGGGCCCCCCTTGTTACTGGTGCTCGATTCGGTGACCGATCCGCACAACCTGGGTGCTTGCTTGCGGGTGGCCGACGGGGCGGGTGCCCACGCGGTGATTGCGCCAAAAGACCATGCTGCCGGCATTAACGCCACGGTGTCAAAAGTCGCCAGCGGAGCCGCTGAGACTGTGCCTTACTTCATGGTCACCAACCTGGCACGAACCTTGGGTGAACTCAAGGAACGCGATATCTGGTGTCTGGGCACCAGCGACGATGCACCCAAGAGCATTTACCAGGTTGATCTCAAGGTCCCCTTGGCTCTGGTGTTCGGGGCCGAAGGCGAGGGCATGCGCCAGCTCACCCGCAAGAGCTGCGACGAGCTGGTGAATATTCCCATGCGTGGCGCGGTTGAAAGCCTCAACGTTTCGGTCGCCAGTGGCGTCTGCTTGTACGAAGCCCTGCGGCAAAGAAATTAACACCCTGGCGGAACAGAGCTTTAGCGCTACCCTCAACTGATCGAGACCTGTCGGGACAGATTCCCCTGGCGCAGCCTTCCCTGGCGGCAACTGGTTACATATCCGAACTCAAGCCGGCAACTCTGGTGTCAAACCTAGGCGCCCCATCTTGGCCCCTAGCGTAGTCGAGCTGTCGACATAGCGCTTAGCAATAGCCTGGAACTCGGTTTCCAGGGCGAGAAAAGCATCAACCACATCGGGATCGAAATGCCTGTCTTTGCCGGCCAGAATGATGTCCTTGGCCTTCTCGTGAGACAAGGGTCAGAGCCAGCCTAAAGCACCCATTAGGCCACCAGCCGCCAGCAGCCACAGCAGGTGGAGTCGGGTGCGCCAGACCAGCAGGGTTGCAATCCCAGTCAGCAGCCACAGCGGCCAGTCGTGGGTCGGATCGGTATGGGCTGAGCTGAGCACCCAGCCGGTGGACACCAGCAAGGCCACCACCATCGGCGCCATGCCTTGTTTGAAAGCACGAACCGAACGTAATTCGCGATTCCGATGGCCCCAGCGTGCTGCTACATAAGCCAGGGTCGAACTCGGCAGCATGATGCCAATCATGGCAATGAGCACGCCCAGTGCGGCGTAACCATAACTGCCGGCGTTCAGGCCCACGCTGTAGCCCAGCAGTGCCACAAACATGACATTGGGGCCAGGGGCAGCCTGGGCGATTGCGATCGATGAGCTGAACTGGCCTTCGGTCAGCCAGACCTTCTCGCTCACCAAAAAACGGTGCATGTCGGGCGTGGTGCTGATGGCGCCACCGACGGCCAGCATCGACAGGGTCATGAAATGGGTTAACAGCGCGAGCCAATCGCCCCAGGTCAGGGTCAACGTCATACCTCGTCCCCCGGGTTGGCGCGGACGACATGAAGTTGGCGGTAAGCCCAGAACCCGCTTAAGGTTCCAAGCGTCAGCAGCATGGTGGCCAGGGGAATGCGCAGCAGGGCAATGGCGCAGAAGGTCAGCAAGGCAATCAGAGCGCAAGCGGGCTTGCCCATGACATTTTTTTTCAGATTGGGGATCAGCTTCAGGCCGGCAGCGGTGATGAGGCCGGCGGTGACCGCACCCATGCCGCGCAAAGCGCCCTGAGCCGCAGGGAAGTCGGCAATGCTGGCAAACAGGGTGGCCAGGGTCAGTGCCAAAATCAAGGGGAAAAGCATCAGGCCGGCCAGCGCCGCCATGCCGCCGGCCAGACCAAAGTAGCGGTCGCCAAAGACCAGGGCGAAATTGATCACATTGGGTCCCGGCAGGACCTGGGCCACCGCCCATTCCTCGATGAATTCTTCCCGGGTAAGCCACTGCTTGCGGTCAACCAACTCACGTTGGACCACCGGCAACACCCCGCCAAAGCCTTGCAAGGCAAGCCAGGTGAAGGTCCAGAACAGGTCGGTTTTCGAGGTGGGTTGGGGGCGGTCTTGTTGCGGCAACAGCGCAACTTTATCAGGCTTCAATTCAGGCATGGACTGATTATCCATGTCAAAGCAAATAGCCCTGAATTGCCCTTGGAAGCTGTGCTGGCAACGGTAAAACCTTAAAATGAGGGTCTTCCCCAGTTTGAATTCAATGAACGCCCCGATCGACGTTTCCTTTTTTGCGCGTGCCGCCAAACCGCTGACCAGTTACCGCAAATACTGGGCTGCGCGCTTTGGTGTGCCTGGCTTCCTGCCAATGAGCCGCGACGAAATGCAGCACCTGGGGTGGGACAGCTGCGACATCATCCTGGTCACGGGCGACGCCTATGTTGATCACCCCAGCTTTGGTATGGCGGTGATAGGACGCATGTTGCAAGACCAGGGATTTCGAGTCGGCATCATCGCTCAGCCCGAATGGCAGAGTGTCGATGCCTTCAAGATCTTGGGCAAACCCAATTTATTCTGGGGCGTGACCTCGGGCAATATGGATTCGATGATCAACCGTTACACGGCTGACCGAAAAATCCGCAGCGATGATGCCTATACACCAGGTGATGTGGGTGGCAAGCGGCCCGATCGTGCCGCCATTGTTTACAGCCAGCGCTGCCGCGAAGCCTATAATGAGGTGCCCATTATTCTGGGGGGTATTGAAGGCAGTTTGCGGCGCATCGCCCACTATGACTACTGGTCTGACAAAGTACGGCGCTCCGTGGTGGTGGACGCCAAATGCGATCTGCTGCTGTACGGCAATGCCGAGCGCGCCATCGTTGAAATTGCCCACCGCATCGCCGCCAAAGAGCCGGTGCAGCACATCACCGATGTGCGTGGAACTGCTTTTGTTCGCCGCTCGGACGATGAAACCGCGCAGGGCTGGTTTGAAATCGATTCCAGCAGCGTGGACGAACCGGGCCGGGTCGAGACCCACATCAATCCTTACCAGACCACTTCTGAGCAGGCGCAGGGGCAGGGCCAAACTTGTTTGAAGGAAGATGCTGCCCCAGGCGTGCCGAGCATGGGTGCTACGACCATGGGCGCAGCCATCCAGCCGCTGACCTTCATGCCTAATCCGAATCTGTCGGCGCTCTATGGCAAGGGCAGCGTCAAAGTAGCGCCGCGTGATCGCTCGGTGATTCGCTTGCCCAGCTACGAGCAGGTCAAGGCTGATGCCGTGCTGTACGCCCACGCCAACCGTGTGCTGCACCTGGAAACCAACCCGGGCAACGCACGGGCTCTGGTACAGGCGCACGGTGAGGGGGTGACCGCGCGTGACGTCTGGATCAACCCGCCACCGATTCCCCTGACCACGGCCGAGATGGACCATGTGTTCGGACTGCCCTATGCGCGCAGTCCGCACCCGATCTATGCTGACGCAGCCGGTAGCCACGACAGAGCGACAAAAATCCCGGCTTGGGAAATGATTCGCTTCTCGGTCAACATCATGCGCGGCTGTTTTGGCGGCTGCACTTTTTGCTCGATCACCGAGCACGAAGGACGCATCATCCAGAGCCGATCCGAAGATTCCGTGATTCAGGAAATCGAGGACATCCGCGACAAGGTGAAAGGCTTCACCGGAACCATTTCAGATTTGGGCGGCCCCACGGCCAATATGTACCGGTTGGGCTGTAAAACCCCGGAAATCGAGGCTGCTTGCCGCAAGCCCAGCTGCGTCTATCCCGGCATCTGCTCGAATCTGACCACCAACCACGACCCGTTGATCAAGCTGTACCGGCGCGGCCGCGCCCTCAAAGGCATCAAGAAGATTTTGATCGGCTCAGGTCTGCGCTACGACCTGGCGGTGCAAAGCCCGGAGTACGTCAAAGAATTGGTGCAGCACCATGTGGGCGGTTATTTGAAGATTGCGCCTGAACACACCGAATCGGGTCCTTTGACCAAGATGATGAAGCCCGGCATCGGCAGTTACGACAAGTTCAAGAATTTGTTTGAGAAGTTCAGCCTGGAAGCGGGCAAGAAGCAATACCTGATTCCCTATTTCATCGCCGCCCATCCTGGCACCAGTGATTCCGACATGATGAACTTGGCGATCTGGCTCAAGAAAAACGGTTTTCGGGCCGATCAGGTCCAGACTTTCTACCCTAGCCCCATGGCCACTGCCACGGCTATGTACCACAGCAATAAAAATCCCTTGCGCAAGATCAGCCGCGATTCAGAAACGGTGGACATTGTTCGAGGGGACAAGCGCCGGCGTTTGCACAAAGCGTTTTTGCGTTACCACGATGCCAA
>CAXNKH010000180.1:0-4340 GCA_964202765.1 Burkholderiales bacterium
TGGGGGTTGGTGGGTTGGGCAGAGTGCTCATGGATAATCCATTCTACAAACCCCATGGCCCAAGCTGTTTCATCCGTCTGTAATGCCTCGACCATGGTCTGGCAAAAACACCTGTTGCTGATGACCGTCACGGCGCTGGCTTTACCCAGCCTAGGGCAGGAGTCGGCCGCTTCGGATAAGCCGACGCAGCTCAAAACCAGTCCTGTGCTGCAAGAGAAAATTTCGCCCGCCGTCCGCCGAGCACAACCGACTTTTCTCTATGGTCAACAGATTAACGGACAGACCGATTTGGATACGTCGGTACAGGGGGAGGCCATGCTGCGCCGCGGCGGCATGGTGATACAGGCAGATCGTTTGGACTTTGACCAAATCGACGATTTGGCCAAGGCCAGCGGCAATGTGCGGATAAACCGCGAGGGCAATGTCTACCAGGGCCCGTTGCTAGAGATCAAGGTTGACGCCGTTGAGGGCTTTTTCCAGCAACCGCACTACCAGTTCCTCGGCACCGGAGGCTATGGGCAAGCCAGCCGGGTTGATTTCATTGACGAAAACCGTACCGTCATCCACAACGCAACCTACACCACGTGCCGGCGCGTGCCAGGGCCGAGCTGGATGCCGGATTGGATTTTGCGTGCCGCCGTCATTCAAATGGACAGCGAGACGCAGGTGGGCTTGGCGAAGGATGCTCAAATCAGCTTCAAGGGCGTGCCCTTGTTGACGATCCCATCGTTGAGCTTTCCCCTGGATGAGCAACGCAACTCAGGTTTCCTGGTGCCGACCGTCGGGATCGACAATGTCAAGGGCGTCACAGTCTTGCAGCCCTATTACTGGAACATCGCACCCAACAGAGACGCGACACTTTACCCAACCTTGATGACCAAGCGCGGGGCAGATCTGGGGGCGGAATTTCGTTACCTGGAATCGGACTACGCGGGCCAAGTCAGTGGCAACTACATGCCTAATGACAAACTGCGGGAGCAGGATCGCTGGAGGCTGTCGTATCAGCACCAAGGCAGCATCAATACCGGTATTGCGGCCCTTGGTGGGGTGGGACTTAACCTCAATTTAAACAGAGTCAGTGATGATAATTATTGGCGCGACTTCCCACCTCGCAATCTGGCATTGGCCCAGCGATTGCTCCCCAACGATGTCAAACTCAATTGGGGTCAAGGAGAGTGGGGGGCCGACTTTCGGGTGTTGCGATGGCAGTCCTTGCAGGACGTGTTGTCACCGATTCAGCCCCCCTATGACCTGATGCCGCAACTGGCGGTGCGCTTTAACCGCCCCGATATGGCCGGCTTAGATTTTGCCCTCCATGCCGACCACACGCAATTTCAGGCCAATCGGGCGTTGACGCTTCAACCCAATAGCCAACGCAGTTTTATGCGGGCCCAGATCAGCCGGCCGTGGGTCGATGCCATGGGCTTTATTACACCGAAGTTGCAACTGCACGCCACCAGTTACCAGTTTGATGGCCCTCTGGCCAATGGCAGTGTCGAGGCCAGCCGCCTGCTGCCCACCTTCAGTCTGGACAGTGGACTGGTGTTTGAGCGCGATGCCCGGTTTTTGGGCCGTGCGTTTTTGCAGACTTTGGAGCCCAGGGCGCTTTATGTGAAAACGCCCTACCGGAACCAGCGCCTGTTGCCCAATTACGATTCAGGCGCACTTGATTTCAATTTTTCCTCAATCTACACCGACAACTCTTTTGTCGGCAATGACCGGATTGCTGACAGCAATTTGCTGACCTTGGGCCTGAACTCACGCCTGATTGATCCCGGCACTGGGGCTGAAGCCTTGCGCCTGGGCATCGCCCAGCGGCTGCGTTTTCAGGACCAGTTGGTCACCCTGCCGGATCCCAAGTTGCCGGGGGGTTTGCCAGAGAAAAAAGGCGTTAGCGATTTGTTATTGGGGGCGGCGTTTAACCTGACGCCGCAATGGGCGCTGGATTCCCTGGTTCAGTTTAATCCGACCACCTCGGTGTCAGAGCGCCTCACCCTGGGCGCGCGTTATCACCCCGGCAACTACCAGGTATTGAATACGGCTTTTCGGTATAAACGTGGCTTGAGCGAGCAAATTGATCTGGGTTGGCAATGGCCGATCAATGACTTATGGGGCGACCGGGGCCAAGATATTGGGCCTGGACGCGGCCAGGCAGACGGGCGCTGGTACAGTGTGGGTCGTTTGAACTACAGCTTGTTGGATCGCCGTCTGGTCAATGCCGTGGTTGGTTTTGAATACGATGCGGGCTGCTGGATCGGCCGCATCGTCACCGAGCGACTGCAGACCAGTTTAGCCACAGCCAACTTGCGCATCATGTTCCAACTTGAATTTGTTGGTTTTGCTCGCCTGGGGGTTAACCCATTGACCACGTTGAAAACCAATATTCCACGCTATCAAACTTTGCGGGACGAAGTTGATTCTCCGAGCCGCTTCAGCAATTACGATTGAACCCCAATGCACCTTTATTCTTTAGCCCGGTTCCTGCTGGTTCTGAGCGCTGTTTTCGCCTTGAGTGCGCAGGCCCAGGGCTTGAGGACAACGGGAACAGCTGGCGCGACGACTCAGCCGGCCGGCACCAGCACAGCACAAGCGGCCGACTTCATTGTGGCAGTGGTCAATTCCGAGCCCATCACCAACAACGAAGTAAAACAGGAAGTGCGCCGGGTCCAGCAGCAAATGGCCCAGCAGCGCCAGTCGCCGGCCGACCCGCTAGCGCTGCTGCGCCAAGTGCAGGAGCGCTTGATCAACGACCGGATTCAGCTCCAGCAAGCGCGTGATACAGGGCTGAAAATTGAGAAAGATGCAATTGACCAAGCCGAGCAGAGTATTGCCCGGCAGAACCAGATAAACGTGCCTGAGTTACGTCGCCAGATAGAGCAGGATGGCGTGCAGCTGAGTCGGTTTAGGGAGCAGTTGAGGGACCAACTTTTGATGACGCGTTTGCGCGAGCGCGAAGTGGAAAGCCGGGTTCGGGTGTCTGAACTCGATATCGACCAGTACCTGCGTGACCAAGCCAGCAATACCGAGCCAGCCAACCAGCTGACGGGGCTGGCCCAGGTGCTGGTCGCTGTGCCCGATGCTGCGACACCTGAGCAGATCAGGTCTTTGCAAGCCAAGGCCAGTCAATTGATGCTGCGCGGCCGGGCTGGGGAAGATTTTGCTGCATTAGCACGTGAATTTTCAGATGCGGCTGACCGCAGTGGCGGGGGCCAACTCGGCCTGCGGCCGGCAGACCGCTATCCGCCTGTGTTTATTCAGGCCACGGAAAATCTGGCTGTTGGCGCCATCTCAGAACTGGTTCGTACCGGCGCGGGCTTTCACATTCTCAAGGTATTGGAGCGACGCTCACCAGCTTTGCCGGCCATGACGCTAAGCCAAAGCCGGTCGCGCCATATTTTGCTCATTCCAAGCGCCCAACTGACAGAGGCCGCTGCACGCGAGAAGCTGATGAGTTTCAAGCAGCGCATCGAGACTGGCCAAGCAGACTTCGCCGCGTTGGCACGTGACAGCTCGCAGGATGGAAGCGCGCGTGATGGCGGTGAGCTGGGCTGGGCCAGCCCTGGCCAGTTCGTTCCCGAGTTTGAAGCGGTCATGAACCAGTTGGCACCCGGACAAATCAGTGGGCCCCTAACCTCGCGTTTTGGCGTCCACTTGATACAGCTGATGGAAAGACGGGAAGAAAAAGTGAGCCCCGAGCAGCAGCGCGAGTGGATCCGAGCCCAGTTACGAGAGAAAAAAACTGATGAGGCCTATACGGCTTGGCTCCGTGAATTGCGGGGCGCAGCCTATGTGGAAGTGCGAGAGGCGCCGCAGCTCTGATGGCCGATGAAATCTAGCTCCCACATTCCCCGCAAAAGGTTTGGACAGCATTTTCTGTCGGATCGCGGCGTGATTGATCAAATCGTTCAAGCGATTTCACCCAAGCCTGGCGAAGCGGTGACCGAAATTGGGCCTGGCCTGGGTGCGCTGACCCAGCCCTTGGTGGAGCGCATCGGCCATCTGACTGTGATTGAGCTGGACCGGGATTTGGCTCTGCGGTTGCGAGCCCATTCACAGTTGACTGTGATCGCGGCCGATGTTTTGAAAGTGGATTTTGCCCAGTTGCGTGACCAGGGTTGCCCCGGCAACCCCAAGCAAAAACTCCGGGTGGTGGGCAACCTGCCTTACAACATTTCAACCCCGATTCTTTTTCATTTGCTCGGTTTCGTTGATGTGATTGAGGATCAGCATTTCATGCTGCAAAAAGAAGTGATCGATCGGATGGTGGCCAGGCCAGCCACGTCGAACTACGGGCGGTTGAGCGTGATGCTGCAGTGGCGTTACGCCATGGACAATGTGCT
>CAXNKH010000181.1:0-4292 GCA_964202765.1 Burkholderiales bacterium
TGGTCAAGTTCTCTGGCCCTGGCCACTTCGTCGAGCATCTCAGGAAAGTCAGGTGTTCCATTAATGATGTCGGCGAACGTCTGGGTTTTCATCACGAATTCGGAATACTCGATTTCGTTGAGTGGCCCCGATCGATTGGCCAACTGCACGCCAGCCTGAAAAGCGTCATAGCGCTGACCTGCCCGGGGCAACTCCCAATGCTGCAGGGTTTCGTGACGGCCTTCAATCGAAAAGGGTTTGCTCCCGACACGACGTGTCGTTGGCATGCTGGCCCATGCGGCATCTCCAGAAACGGGGCCGTCGAGATAGATAGGTGCAATCACGTCAATCAGCGCATCGAGCAGGGGTTTGGTCTCGGGCAGCGGCAAGTTCAATCGACCGGTTTCAAACTCGGTTTCACCTAACACGGGATCGAGCGGCAAATCGGTGAGGACGCCCTGCTCCGGTTCAGTCTGCGCCTTCCGTGGTGAATTTTTACGCGAGTTCCAGGCACTGTGTGCCACCACAGCGGCCAATACCAGTCCACCCGTAATGGCCAAGCCGATTTGTAAAGTACTCATGGTGTTGCTCAGAGGGTGACGGGGCTGATACCAGCCCCTGCAAGTTGTTCGGTGTCCTGCGCCAGGGAAACGGCCGATTCCATGTCCACCGCCACGATGCGTGAAACACCCTGCTCCTGCATGGTGACACCAATCAGCTGCTCGGCCATTTCCATGGCGATCTTGTTGTGGCTGATGAACAAGAATTGGGTGTGTCGACTCATGGCCCTTACCAGCTTGGAATACCGCTCGGTGTTGGCTTCGTCCAGCGGTGCATCGACCTCGTCAAGCAAACAAAACGGTGCCGGATTGAGTTGAAAAATCGCAAACACCAACGCAATAGCAGTCAGGGCTTTTTCACCGCCCGAAAGCAGGTGAATGGTCTGATTTTTCTTGCCCGGCGGCTGGGCCAAGACCTGAACGCCAGAGTCGAGTATTTCATTGCCGGTAATTACCAGGCGGGCATTGCCCCCGCCAAACAGCTCGGGGAACATCTTGCCGAAGTGGTGATTGACGCTGTCGAAGGTTGCCGACAGCAGGTCACGGGTTTCGCCGTCGATTTTCTTGATCGCCGCTTCCAGGGTCGTCATCGCCTCCAGCAAATCGGTTGACTGGGCATCGAGGAATTGCTTGCGCTCGCGTGCGCTGCTGAGTTCATCCAGTGCTGCCAGATTGACGTGGCCCAGGGCGCTGAGTTCATGCTGAAGTTTCTCTATGTCACCCTGCAGTCCGGTCAAGCGAACCGGTCCCGCTTCAATCGATGCCGCCAGCACCAACAGATCGGACTGGGCCTGGGTCAGTTGCTGGTCATATTGCTCAAAACCAAGGCGGGCCGCTTGCGCCTTGAGTTGAAATTCGGTGATGCGCTGGCGCAGTGGGTCGAGTTCTCGCTCAATTTGCAAGCGCGCCTCATCGCTGGAGCGCAATTGGGCGGTCAAACCATCGTATTCGCTGCGCTTGGCTCCTAACATCTTTTCTCGCTCGAGTTTGAGCGCCAAAGCATTTTGCAAACCAGCCAGGGCGGCGACATTCGTTAGTCGTTCCAGCTCAGTGCTGGCATTTTGCTCCTCCAACAGAAGGCTCGCTGTTTGAAGTTCGGCTGTTGCTATCGATCGACCTAATTCAGCTTGGCGAGCTTGCAGGCTGCGCATGGCAAACATGGCTTCCTGCGCCAGGCTCTCCACAGCGCGCAGCTGTCCGCGGCCGGTCTGCAAGCCAGCTTCGGCTTGCAGCACGAGATCGTCAAGCTGGGCTTGACGCTCCTGGGTGTCCGCCAATTGGAGATCAAGTTGCTCGAATTGGGCTTGGGCGCTCACACGACGTTGCCCCAGTGCATTTGAGTTGGCGTCGATTTCTGCCAAATCCACAGCAATTTGTTCATGGCGACTGCGAACCTGCTCCAGCAGCTGGCTCAATCGCAGAGTTTCAACCTGCACGGCATGAGCTTGCGTTTGTGCAAGCGCGGCTTCCCGCCTGACCACGACCAAGGCCTGAGTTGCCTCACTGTAGGCGACCTCGGCCCGTACCAGAAGCAAGCGTGATTCATCGGCAATCAGGTTCTGTCCCTTGAGTTGCTTCTCAAGGTTGTTGATTTCTTGGGCCCGGGCCAGCAAACCAGCTTGCTCAGAATCTGGTGCATAAAAACTCACGCTGTACAAGCTCACCGCATGACCGCTTTGGGTGAATATCGATTCTCCGGCTTTGAGCTGGGAACGGCTGGTCAGCGCATCCTCCAGCGTGTCCCGGGTGTACGTCCCTTGCAGCCAATCTTGCAGCACCGCCAGTTGTCCTGGGTCAGTGATGCGCAACCAACTCGACAGCGGCGGCAAGGAACTGACCCCAGCAACAGCAGAAACGGGAGCGGCTGTCAGCGCAGCGGGGCTGTAAAAAGTTAGCTTGGCTGCCGGTGCATCGCTGGCAAAAGCTCGTACCAGATCGAGCCGACTGACCTCAAGCGCGCCAAGTCGCTCGCGCAACGCGGCTTCCAGGGCGGTTTCCCAACCCGGCTCAATATGAATACGACTCCACAGCGCCTGCAGCGACTGTAGGCCATGCTGGTTCAGCCAAGGCAACAGTTTGCCATCGGTCTTGACCTTGTCTTGCAAGGCTTTGAGCGCCCCCAATCGAGCTGCCAACTCGGCCTGGCGCGCAGATTCCGCGTTGACCTTGCTTTGCTGATCCGCACGAGCCAGATCGAGCTGGGGAACGCTTATCTGCAGTGTTTGCATTCTTGTCTCGGCCGACTTGACCAGCCCAGTGCTCTCGGCCAGTTGCTGCTGCAACAGCAACAAACGCTGGGGATCGGGACTTGCGAGCCCACTGCGGTCGGCGCCAAGTCGGGACTTGCGCTGCTCGAGTTGGTGTGACTGCTCATCAATACTGCGCTGATCAGCCGCCAGCACCTGAATTTTTTGCTGGACTTGCGCGACGCCAGAACGCTGTTCGGTGGACCGGGCCTGGGCTTGTCGCAAGACATCCTCCAGAGCCGGCTGGGCTTGCGACTGAGAATCGAGCTGGCGCTGCAAATCCTGCTGTTTGGCCGCATCGGCCAAGGCAGACTCGACCAGAGATTGCTGCTCTGTCTGAGCCTGGGCCTTTCGCTCTGCCCATTGCGCGGTTTGATCTTTCAGACTTCGCAGCCGTAATTCAACCCGTTGTCGGCCTTCGACCACATAACGAATTTCAGCCTCAAGCCGCCCCACTTCGGTACTGGCCTCGTACAACAGACCCTGGGATTGATTGACCAAATCGCCTGCCGCATAGTGGGCCACCCTCACGCTTTCGAGCTGGGCCTCGACCTGGCGCAAATCAGCGAGCCGGGATTCCAGTTGACTGATGGTTTTTTCACCATCCTTTTGAACCTTGAGTTGCTCAAACTCAGCTTCCGCGCGTTTCAGATACCACTGCTGATGCTGTTTGAGGGTCAAGTCGGATTGCAAATAGTTGTAGTGTTGGGCAACTTCGGCCTGCTTTTCGAGCTTGTCAAGATTGGCGTTGAGCTCGCGCAGGATATCGTCAACCCGGGTCAGGTTTTCACGGCTGTCCGAGAGGCGATTTTCGGTCTCCCGGCGGCGCTCTTTGTACTTGGATACGCCGGCTGCTTCTTCCAGAAACAAGCGCAATTCTTCCGGTTTTGATTCAATAATCCGACTGATGGTGCCCTGGCCAATGATGGCGTAGGCTCGCGGCCCCAGTCCCGTCCCCAGAAACATGTCCTGTACATCGCGCCGTCGTACCGGCTGGTTGTTCATGTAATAACTGGAGGTTCCGTCGCGCGTCAGCACCCGTTTGACCGCGATCTCAGCAAACTGACCCCACTGGCCACCGGCGCGATGATCTGCATTGTCAAACATCAGCTCGACGCTGGCGCGACTGGCGGGTTTACGGCTGTTGGTGCCGTTGAAAATAACGTCCTGCATCGACTCGCCGCGCAGCTCGCTGGCCCGGCTTTCGCCCAGCACCCAGCGCACCGCATCCATGATGTTGGACTTGCCACAGCCATTGGGGCCGACCACACCAACCAATTGACCTGGCAAATGGAAGGTGGTGGGTTCAACAAAAGACTTGAAGCCGGACAGCTTGATCGAAGAAAGGCGCACAACAAAACCTCATTTGGCGGCCCCAAGTCAGGCCCGTGGGATGATGTTACCCGACCCCGATGCCGTTTCTGGGCCAGGCAGGATAATCACCCACCATGAATCCCCTGCTTACCCGCCTTCAGCCCTATCCTTTTGAGCGCCTGCGCCAGCTTTT